>JASMHR010000039.1 GCA_030750665.1 Candidatus Poseidoniaceae archaeon | reverse complement strand
TGTCGAGTCATCTCTTGAAGAAGAGGCCCAAATTTCGCCTCCCTTCTGAGTAGCCCCAACTGCAATGACCAGGGGGACATTGGCTGGAGATGATACAATCCCATCATCATCAGCACCTCCATCATTGCCTGCTGCTGCAACGACATAGACTCCATGTCTCATTGCATCTTCAACGGCCTGTTCAACTTCACTCTTGGCAGTGAGATTCAGGTCCTGTACACCACCCAATGATAGAGAGATGATGTCGGCACCTCGCTCATTCCAGCACCATTCAATTGCTTCTGCTACCAGAATCGTATCGCCAACAGTTTCAGTTCCAGTTCGTTTACCCAATGCTGCAGCAACAGAAAGGGTGACACCGGGTGCTGCTCCTTTCAAATGCCCATCTGCAACAAGAATACCTGCCATCATGCTGCCATGATGATCAACGCCATGATCGATTGCTTCCTGCGAGGACGAAACAAAATCTCTGAAAACAATAGTTGCCGAACCAAAGTCGTCGTGGTCAAGATCAATTCCAGTATCGACCATGCATACATTGACTCCTGTCCCATCAAGTCCATGCGCCGTCTGTAGTTCCCTGACTCGAGACTCCTCGTAAGCCCATTCGGAATCGGGATACTGAATTTCAGCAACGCCAAGCCACTGATCAAGGCCCCACCAAGATGTTGTAGCCATCAGCAGAATAATCAGCAAAGCATATGGAATCCTGCCGCCCATCATCCTCTTTTGAACCAAAGGCGACTGTGGAGGAACATCAGGCTCCCAACCAGTGACTGCCGCACGAAAGCCTTCTTGATGACCCAATAGATTGGGGTCAGCAGCACTCAGTATTCTTGGGTCCTCAGGTTCAGGAATGAAATCGAGACTACTCAACTCATCGACCATGCCATCCCCATTCTCAATGCTGTCGCAGATGGCTCTTGAACCCTCGTGGAATCTGGTCGATACGCACGCAGAATCAGAATTTCGGTCCGCGGCGAGCAGCCATTCCTTTCAATCCAGCATAAATGCCAATCAGAATCACTCCAATGATTATCCAAGGTAACCACGTGTTGGGCTCATCGGGTGCCTTGGCGTTGACCTTGAATGTGTTGGACAATGCATCTTCGCCTCCACCATCGACAGATTCCACAGTTGTTGTGGCGTATGCTGTCAACTGGATATTACTTAATGACGCATTGCCGAGATCAAGTTGTACAGTGGCGGTTACGATTTCGCCAGCGGGGATTGAGACCGTAGTAGCTCCAGATGCCTCGACATCTTGCAAGCCAGTGACTTCCACAGTGATTTCTACCGGATCTGCATCGAGCGTGCCTCGGTTTTCAACAACTACAGATATGGTATTGTACTGTTGAAACAATGCTTCACCTTCACTCTTGAACGCAAGAACCTCCAAATCCGCTCTGGCGATACTTATTGAAATCTCAATCGATTCAACATCTTCACCCTCCTCATCAATGAAGGGAGAGCCTGTCTCATCAGTTGGAGTAATGGAAATCGAATATGTACCATCACTAGCATTAGACGGGGCGTGAATGGTGAAACTCTGAGTTCTGGACTGAGTTGAACTCAGCACCATCGTCGCATTGGTAGGTGTGGCAGACCAACCCTCTGGCAGGGACGACGAATCCAATTCAAAGCGAACCGTATCCTCTCCATTTCCAAGGTTGGTCAATTCTAGATCTACTGCTGCCTCTCCACCTGGCGGCACCCCTACCTGTCCACCTTCCGGTATACTGTCCAACCTGATGCTGTTTTGTTGCGGAACATGGACCTTGAGTCCGAGTTCCCCTGCAAGTACTGAACCAACCTTGAATGTGATTCCAACAGAGTGGTTGCCATCATAAGAACGAGCAAGGTCTTGGCTCGGCAACTGTATCTTCAATCGGAAGGTATTGTTGAGTATTCCTGATGCAGATAGATTCTCTCCCAGTCCGAGTTCAATGCTATGACTGCTGTTCCATTCTCCAGCCGCTTCATCTAGGAGGAAAGTAATGTTCCAATCCTGAGAATCATGTAGAGAACCTGCATCTCCAGACAAACCAAAGATGGAATTGGCTTGGTTACCAGAATAGGTGACCTTTGCTTCAATGATGATGTCCTTGTATGAATCAGGCTCACCATCTCCTCCTTCCACTTCGATCGCAGTCATCGACTTCATATCTTCCGATAGCGATGATTCTGCAGCACCAGAGATCACACTTACCACCTCGAAGGTGATGTCATGCCGAACCGGCCGAGAGGCTGTCATTGTCTTTTCAGCCTGAGTCACTCCTGCAACCACATCGATATTCACTCCGCCAGAATAATTCATTTCCATTCCCATCTCCATCGTTGAGAAAGAAACTGAGAAAGATGCACTACCAGAAGGAAGGAGCATTTCGAATGCACCATCTGAAGTAGGAGGTAATTCAATTACAATTCCATCTCCGAGGTCTAACTCAACAACTGGTGTACCATTCATCACAGCCCCCTCTATCTCAGTCTCGCCAATATGGTGCTGTTGAATCTGGAAATCATCCCATTCAGTTGCTATGGAGACCCAGCCACCATTGCTCATCTCAATATCAAGTGAACCGCCGTCGGAAACATTCGCACTTAGCATACCGATGGCAACAGAATAGTCGCTTTCACCAGCATCGTCATGAATTGCCCAAACCGCCCAATCACCTGGCGTGACCTCGGCATCCCATTCTAGCGTTGTTCCGTTCAAGGTCAGTTCAGCAACCACCATCTCAAGATCTCTGCCAACCACTGGATAGAGCTCCACCGTGGTGCTTTCCAGAATGGAAACATCACCAAGCAGATGGGTGACTTCTCCAGAAACCGACACATTTCCTGCTGTCAATGCAAGGTCCTCTGAGATATGAGTAGAATTGATATTGAGGCCATTCTCATAAAATGAGGAGGTGAAACCTTCCTTGCTCACATTGATTGAGTAATTGGTCAAGATCGGGGCAAATAATTTCCAGACACCATCAGCATCAGTGGTCATGTTCGTGGTCAGATTCTCACTCACTATCTCCACCAATACATCAGGAATACCTTCGTGATTGTTTTGGTATCCATTGCCGTCAAGATCCCAGAAAATCATTCCTCCAATCAAGGTAGTCTTGGTGGCTGTAAAGTTGTAGTACATCTGTTCCGATGCGTTGAGAATTGATATGGTCTCAACATATTCACCCTCTTCAATCAGCCAGCGGTCTGTGGTGGTTGAACGATTCAAGAAGAAGGTCCATTCTCCAGTGGTCAAGGTTCCTCCGGCGATTCCGTCTGCATCACTCGGACCAATGCTTACATTCCGGAATCCATCATTGCTTACCGCAGTGATAGTGTATCCAGATAGAGGTATGCCGGTCTCTGCCTCAGTCAAGTTGACCGAGATATTTGTCGAACTGACCGAGTTCCAGATGAGGTTGGTCCGGTCGCTGGATTCCGAGAGGTTCAACAATTGTTGCATCTCAAGGAAGTATTCATCTCGTTGATCCTGATGCAGGACAACATGCCAATCACCTACAGAGACATAACTCTGTAGATGTCCGGTCTCATTGGTATCCACATCAAAGAACTCATCATTGTCAACATTGTAGAATTTGATACTGGCATTATCCAGACCTTCAGTCAGGTGCATCACCTGTGCAGTCATCAACCATTTAGGCTCTAGTGGGATGAGGAATGGCTCCTCAACTTCTCCCAAAGGCACCTTGAGATTGAAACAAGGGACTTCTGAGCCTTGAACTGAGCATGATTTGGTCGTCTGGAAATCCTTTCGAGCAGACTCATTGCTTAGGTTTTGAGAGTCAATTATCACTTCATATTCACCAGCCTGAAGAGCCCAAGTGAAATTTCCCTCTTCCCAAGTACCATTATCTGCAGAAATATTTTCCCAATATCCATGATCAACAAATATCGGTCGAATAGTGAAATCAATACTCACCGCGGTTCCATTCTCATAGACTCCATCGCCGAGAATATCCAAGAATGTCTGTACTGTGATAGAGGTCAAAGATGCATTTTCTCCTATCATTGTCCAATCACCACCTTCAACACTATCAGAGACATTGAATGAGACATTATTGATTGCCAATTCTTCTATCGATACGTCAACGGAATAGTTACCATATGGCACGAAGAACTCAAAACCTCCAGTTGTGGTACTGAAAGTAGACCAAGATACTCCAGATTCATCATTCGTAGCCACTATCTCAGCCGGGCTCCAATTAGGAATCTTCTCATCCCAGTATGTTTCGTTATCATAGAGCATCAATTGACCAACGCGCGAAAGAGAAGGTTCCATTGTTAGATTCAAATCATTGAAATCAACTCCGAAAGTTCCATTTTCAAAATCCCACGAATAGTCTCCGCCCAGAACAATGGCATGCAGTTTGCTTGCCGTTGAAATCTTCTTAGGAGAAACTGTGGTGAAACTGAACTCCACACCCGCAGGTAATCTAGCCTCAAAGACACCCTCGTAATCAGTGGTATCGTAAAGAACAAGGTTACCACTCCGCATGGTGACATTCACTCCGCTGATATTCTCAAAGTGATGTTCCCAATCCCTGTGGAGATTGTATACCTCCCAATCATCAGGAGCAACCACCTGACCCGAAACTTCGACGGCAACGATGTAACTTTGGTTATCAAGGACTAAATCCTCTTCGAGCAATTCGAAATCAAACCATAGCATATGCGTCTCATTGCTCATATCAGAAATGATCCAATGGCCCCACGGAGACTCGTATTCCACCAAACCATTTTCATCAGATGATATCTCAAATGGAGGGAAATCATCATTCATGGATTCAACCATCATGGTGCGATTAGAAACATCCCAAGCAATCGTGTCTCCCGCAGCATTCAAAGCGGTGGGTAAAAGGTTGAAACTGACATCAGAATGTACTGGGATTTGCATATTTACCTCAAATTCCTCACTTTCGTCTCCTACAGACAATGTCCTGTTCAATTCATACCATCCATCATCATCAAGGTCAAATCGGTAGTAATATTCACCCTTGGTAAGGGGTCCATATTCGAAGGTTCCATTTTCATCGGTTTCGATGATGATAGCATTGTCAACTCCTAGTTCTGTGTCTATCAATTCAAAACTATTGTTGAGGAATAGATTGCCAGCCAGATCCGACATCGTATCTGTGAAAAATGAACCCGGCATTGTCAACTGTAAGTCGAATTGTGGATGGATCTCAACTATAACGGGCTGAGGAAGCAATACCTCCTTGCCATTGTCCAATTGGGCGATCATGTTGTACGTCCCGGGTGCCAGACCACTGATGTAGAACGAACCTGGTTCTACTATTGGCCCAGAGAATGTACCGATACCAGTGAAAAGACCTGTACCATTGATGGTTCCAGTTCCCTCAAATATTCCAATTCCCTCAAAGGTCTCGCCTTCCATATAGGTGGTGAATTGCACACTTCCATTTGCTGTCATTCTACCACTGGCGTTGAGTGTCCCATTGAACAAATAGGTATTCAGATCATCTCCTTGTTCAAATAGACAGACTTCCCAACTACCATTCTCAAATGCACTGAATTCATCTCCACCGCCAGGACAGGCCTCTATACTGTCATTATTTTCCACATCAAAGGAATTTGCCTTGATTCGACCTCTTCCACTCCAATTCCCATCATCAGTGTAGGTTTGTTCATGACCGATTGTACGAGTGTAGTTGCCAGTGAAATTTCTGACCACAGTGGAACTCGTTTCCTCATCACCGGATGGAGAGAAGGTTCCAGGTTCGGTGAAAGTGACTTCTCCAATCCCTGGTCCAACAATACGAAACTCATCAGTGGTGAAGGAACCGTTGGTGGTGGTGATGGTGTAATTGTTTTGACTAGACCAGATGTTCCTCAGTATGAAATCAACATCTACCAATGGTTCGCCCTCAAAGGACTCATGACCGCTCCATATGATGGTACCACTGACTCCAGAAGTTTCAACCAGGATTTTGACCTCATCGGCGTATTTTTCTCCAGAATGACCTTCTACGCCAGTGATGTTGAGATGAACCTCATTCAGCCATGTCATGTTTGAAACGCCACCAAGTATACCAGTGAATGGATTGGTCCCTCTATTCAGGTTTTCAACAGTTGTGAAATCAACGATAGTGTCTTGATACTCACCCTTGCGGATGACGTCTTCATCTGGGATTGGATCGAAGTCACCAATATAAGCAGACAAACGGATATGTCCAGCAGGCACAACGACACAATAGTTCCCATCCTCATCCGCATCAACTGCTTGTATAGGAATCCAGTAAGTGTTGTTATCCATATCACTCTCGCCTTCACCGCTGAATGCATCGCGCTCCACTAAAATTCGAGTATTGTTCATCCCCGTGCCATCATCGGACATCTCAACAGTTCCACAAATTTCAGTTCCCGAGTAATACTTGAGTACCTTCACAGCCGTATTGGCATATCGAATACTACGTTGATCTGCTGTTTCCTCGGGGAAGGTGGTATCATCACCAAGACCTGCACCATACCAATTGGCAATAACGAAATGATTCATCATTGCAGCCGGCAATGGAGGAGCAGCCTGAAGCATCGAGCCAGGAGAACCTGAGATTCCGAAATGCTGACTAGGCTGAGGATTGGAAGAACCGACCTCTAAGCCAAGAGTGGATGCGCCGTATCCGACGTATGCTCGGGCCAACATGGTATCGAAGAATGCAGGCATATGGTCGACTCTGATATCATTCAAAGACAATGGCTGGTAATCGGCTCCCTGCTGTTGTTGATTGAGCATATCCTGTAGATAGGCCTCCTCGTATTGCTCTGCAGTCATCTCACCACCATTCGCTAAATCATCAGTTTCGTAGGTTGTCTTCAGGAAAGTATCAACATCTTGCCCACCAAGTGTAGTTGGTGCGTGGAAAATCCCAGTTGGATTTCCATAGTTGTAGTTTGCATCTTGATTATATCGACCACCTATTGGGTACAATCGATTATCCACAGCGAAATAACGAATCTCATGATTCCTACGGAAGGTCTCGCCAGGCTTGCCTTCACTGTCTGGAACATCATATACATCCAAGCCCATCAGATCTGTGTAAAGTGAATGCAAGTCTTCAGAATCCAAAGCATTGGTCAAAAGTTGGCGCGTCAATGAAAGACGGGCATTCTTCCTGTGTAGATTGGATGCAACGTCATCAAACTCTTCGATGAGGTCTGGAGTGTACCAATATTCGCCTATGATATGGTAAGTGGTATCCTCCACGGTGAGATCATCATTCACAGTCTTCTGGTTGAAACGTAGTCTGGCTTGATTCTCCAATACATAGTCTCCGCCCAAACAACTGTTGATAGAAGCAGGGTCGCATTCTTCGACTTCAATGCCATCATAGACTCTCCAGACAATTCCTGCAGACTCATTGAGCACTCCATCTTCGAGAACACCTCCTTTTGCCAATGTCAATTGACCATTCTGAACGACGACACTGAAAGTGCGAGATGCTGCATCTGTAGAGCCCATCTCGGTCTGGATATATGCGAATTCATCAAATTGAGCGGGACTCAAATGAGTCCCCAAGACCCTTGAGAACGGTGGCGTCAGCCCATATTCACCACTGTTCTGAGCAGAATACATCATATCTCCTTCAGCCAATTGCCAGATGAATAAAGCGACAAGGTCCTCCTGTGAACGAGATAACAACATGTTACCTGTTGCAGGAATACCGGACTGGAAGTTATCTGATACCGAGGGATGTTGTCCTTGAGCCAATGCCTGGAAACCATAATCCCACCATGAAACGAAAGCCGGCCTGTCACCGAATCTCTGGTGGCAAATATCATCCATCCAAATTCCGCCCATGTCTTCACAATCTGCCTTGGTTGATGCATCAAAGGTCAAGTCCTGTGCTGCCAACCAATCGTATGCAGTATTCCAGCCCCAACCATTGAATCCGGGCCCAAAGGAATTCATGTACCAACTTGAACCGTCCTCATAGGGTGTGTTATCGAGCAAGGAGAAATCCCAAATGTCGAAGCGGAAGATATCTGGAGACAGATGATAGATTGCTGAATCCACATCATCCTTAGCATCACTTCCTCTTGGTATCCCAGCATCCAGTCCATAGGTAGCATGCTGAGACATCAACATCAGAACAACCAATCCCAAGGCACTGAAAGCGGGTGTTCTCCACAATGCCTTGCGAGTTGCAGTGAATCTCTCCCCTGGTGTTCGAATTCCGATTCTTCTCCATTCCTTGCTGAATTCAGCAGCACCGCTTCCCTTCCAAACTCCAACGATAGCCCATGAGGCCAACACTGCCATTGCTGGTGAAGCGTTGAAGATGAAACGACCTGCAGACCATGCCATATATGCACCAATCAATACCCAAAGGCCAAGGAACAGTCTGGTCTGTCGGCGATGCCTGATGCCTTGCCATACTCCCCAGATTCCAGCCGACAATGCTGCAACGAAGACCAGTGGGCCAAATGATGCGAACAGAGTTCCACGGCTTGGAGCCTGTGCCTCAGCAATGGTGCCAAATATCTTGTTCTTAGTGAAATAATATCCACCTGTGAACAATACATCCCAGCCGTTGTAGATATTGAAGAACTGCAACAGTGCTAGTACTGAAAGAACGCTGCCAATCATCGCTACTCCAGCACCGAAAACAAGTAGCCATGGTTTGTCACGATATGCAAGTATGACAAAGGAAGTCATCAGAGTGAATCCAAATATGTAGAACATGGGTTGGAAACCACTTGCATCCCAGATTAAATTCAACTGAGGATGGGCGTAGAAAGGAAGTGGGACCAAGAATACAACGGTCAGCATGATTATGTTGATCGACGCTAGAATCGTGCTGTCTCTACGCCTGAACAAGTTAAGCAGAATCTGGAAACCAAATGCCGCGAAAATTATCGCTGGGCCATATACGAATCCCTTCCATCCCAGAGCAACCGTAGCGATTGACATTCCAGCCAATATTGCATATCCTACTGCAGTGCTCTTTTGCTGTACAACAGCCTTGAGAGCTGCATACAGATGTCGCGGACGCCAAGAAATCTCCTTCACTAGACGCTCAGTTCCACCATGTTGAATCGCCTTCAGGTAATAGTGGAAACCTAAGGACAGAAACAACAGAACGAATGCATCGTGGTCTGCAAGAGCAAAGGTACTGTGGCTGACGTGCCCTGGCATCAAAGCGATGAGCCAAGCAGTGATGACTCCCGCACCCTTACCAATCTGGTCGCGAGACAATGCAGCCAATGGGAACACAGTCAACGCACCATAGAGTGCTGGCAATCCAGCAACTGACCACCAGACTGCTTCTGAAGGTTCGACACCGATGAACGGTGCGGTCAACATACCACCAAGAGCAAGGCTCCAAGCGAACAATGGAGGCCTTGGATTGATTCCTCCAACCGGATAGGCTCGGTCTGCATCGAAGATGAAATGAGCATGTTGTGCAAGAATGTAATCAACGGCCCGCTTCATGTACCACGGGTCAGAACCACCGGTCATATCCCACCCAAGAGTTCCAGATGCGGCCATAGCCGGAATGACGTTCCATGATGTACGAACCACCAATGCAGTCACGAAGGCTGCGAAGGTCAAAACTCCCGCCCAATGAGCCTGCCACCACTGTCGTGCATGACTTGGGTCGTTCAATCCACGATTGTCCCAACCACCCCATTTATCGTGTCCAGCAATGTAGAATACACCAACGAAGACGAAGAAACTGATACCTAACCAGATGAACAGCCCTTGAGTGCCTTCAAGCATCTCAACATCAAGCCAGCCGGCTTCCTGCCAACCACCGATGGTGTACATGATCCAACATGCCGATACCAACATCGCTCTCGTGTACCAACGCTCAGCGATACAGAATCCGATGAATAATATGATGATTCCTGTAAACAGAGACCACCAATACGTAATGTGGCCATGTGAAACTTCTTCGATCACCAATTCCAACCTTGATGCATAATCGCCGGTTGCGAAGTGAACGAGGCTTGCCACATGTGCCAAGATCCAAGCAGAGAATACTGCCATCAAAGTCCATTCTGTGGAATTGGGCTTCTTCCCTTCTCTAGATGGAAGAAAACTCCACCACTTTCCTTTGCCTGGGGCAAACAGAAGACCACGTTGGCCAGTTGCAACCACAACTCCGAGAAGTAACGAAATCGTCCATGCGGTGAAGAACAGGAAGCCGGTTGCCTGTCTGTGTTCGTCGATATAGTATTCGTCATATCCATCTTCTCCCAGTGTTCCATCACCTATTTCATCAGAGGGATTGTTGTTCACAATATCTTGTATTTCTCCGGCCCAAGTATCAGCAGCACCAGCAATCAACAGTGCAAACATGAATCCTATGATGGCAAATGTCAGTATGGTCTGTTCCTCGTGTCTTCCGCGAATGTCGAAGATATGGCCTCCAACTGCTAATAGAAGAAACAGAAGTGCTGTCAATGCACCAACGGATGTGAAAGCAGCAATCGCCCAAGCAAGAACAAGAGAAACTGCGAAAAATACCAGAGAGAGAATAGATGGGCGGATTTCGTAGATTCCAGAGTCGCCGATATACCTCGGCAGGGTAGCAAGGATTGCAGCTGCACACAGTACAGCAAATGTCAATCCCGTCTCATTGGTCATAAGTTCCAGACCCAAAGCCTGGCCAGTTGCGAAGGACAGCAATACTGCTAGAGGGGCAATAAGCCACCCAAGCGCGAATGCGGGTCCATTGTTCTCATTTTCATCAATGTTCTCCATGGGGAACCATCTCTCTCAATTGTCAGCCTACGGCTGGAGCGTGCGAGCCACCTGTGGTCTATTTTTAGGGCTTGCCATGTATAGACATCCACACATGAGGCGCAGTGCGCTATTCAGCAAGTTTTTCATTTATATCTTGACTAGTATTGACCCCGCCGTCACAATGCACGGTATCCAATGTCGCTACGATGCTGTGAACCTTCAAGTTCAATCCCATTAATCAAGCGATATGCAGCCTCGCAAGCCTCGGAAAGGGAAGGGCCCATTCCAGTTGCCGAAAGCACTCTGCCACCAGTTGAGACCAATTCACCTTCTACGATGCCAGTTCCAGCATGATTTACCCACGAAACAGACCTATGTTCTCCATCCTGAGAACGTGAACCTGTTCCTGTAATTCGCCTGCCTTTGACTACCGTTCCCGGATATCCTTCAGCAGCCAAAACCACAGTGAGACAATGTGCTTCGAGGAACCTGACTTCCTCCTCCACCAATCTTCCCTGCGCTGCAGCCAGCAGATGTTGAGCAAGATCCGTCTCTACCAATGGCAGTGTGATCTGACATTCAGGGTCGCCGAAACGGACATTGAATTCAACCACAAAGGGGTCCGATTCGGAATTTATCATCAGCCCTACATAGAGCACTCCTCGATATGGAGTCTCTGAATTCCTCAAATCCTCATGCATTGGCTTCACGATTCGATCGATGGTTTTCCTTCGAACTTCGTCTGTGAACACTGGTGCGGGCGCATATGCCCCCATCCCCCCTGTATTAGGGCCGCTGTCACCATCGCCCAGCCGTTTGTGGTCCTGGCTAGCGGGTAGACAAACGTATCCGGATTCATCCATTACAACCAAAACGCTGGCCTCTTCACCACTCAGGAATTCTTCCAGCAAGACCTCTCCATCACTATCGATGGCGGCGATAATAGCCTCTCTCGCCACCTGTCTGTCAGAAGTGACCACCACTCCTTTGCCGCCTGCAAGAACGTCTCTCTTCACTACCCAAGGATTTCCGGAGTAAGTATCGAGAGCTGAATCGATATCTGAATCAGAGCGGAGAATCTGGTATTCCGCAGTAGGAACGCCATTGTTTGACATCGCTTGTTTGGCTCGCAATTTACTTCCTTCCAGCATCGCATTATCTGCATCAGGGCCAAAACAAGCAATACCCCGCTGGCGCAGAATATCAGCCAATCCGTTAACTAATGGAGCCTCAGGTCCAACCACCACTAAATCCACACTGAGCTGTTCTGCCAAAATGACCACTGCATCAACATCATCGGCTGAACAATCGTGATTGGTGGCGATTATGCTGGTCCCCGCATTGCCTGGACAAAGATGCACCTCTGCAACGGTTGGAGAAGCAACCAAAGCAATTGCCAACGAATGTTCTCGGCCACCGCCTCCGACTACGAGCACCTTCAATCTGACACCCTCTTCATGGCCCCACGGCATAGTAACGCCCGATAATCGTTGACATCTGAACATCCGGTATGTTGAACAGCCTGTTCAATCAGTGGAAGGAACATGGACGGGGATATCGGTACAGTTGGGCTCGGATGGTTGATACTCACAGTACTCTGGTTGTATCTACCTGGATTCTTGGTCAACACATGGGCAATGATGTGGGGCAAATGGCTGCCCAAAACAGGTTTTGGACCATGGCCAATAGATGGAGGCCGCATCCATAAGGATGGAAATCGGCTGCTAGGTGATGGCAAGACATGGAATGGTTTGATTGGAGGCTCGGCAACCAGTGGCTTGCAAGCCATGCTGATGGCCTACTTGGTTTCAGGAAACGGACCTGATTCACAACCATTCGTGGACATCATGTGGGGCGTTGGAAAAGAGGATTGGTTCTGGATGGGTGGCACCATGATGACTGCTTTCTTCATCGGTTCGATGTTGGGATTATCATCACTTGTTGGAGACTCAATCGGCTCATATATCAAGAGGAGAAGAGGCCTGAAACGAGAAGGGGATATCAGTAGTAAAGCGCCAATTCTGGACACACTTCCTTTTGCGATTGCAACATTCTCATTCGGTATCTTGTTCCTCGGGGGCTCAGCAATAGGCGACCCTGATGGGATTCTCGGGATGTTGATTCTGTTGCTGGCGACTCCATTCATTCATCGCCTCTTCAATCAATTCGGTTTCTGGTTGGGGTGGAAGGATGTTCCATACTGATTCGGCGTATCACCGGTGCTGACGAATCAATCTCTTTTCCACCCATTGCAGGGGTGGCGTTTTTGTCTGAAGAGGCTCCGCTTCCTGCCATGAGGCCCCGATGTGCTTACCGAACAATCGCCACTTTGGTATTGATGCTGCTGCTCAATAACCTGACAACTATAACTGCGGCTCCACCCTCAGATGCCAGCACTTCCACCATCTCAGTTGATGAGAATTGGAGTGATGATGCTATCTTCAACGGCTCTGTTATTGTTGCTTCTGGAGCCACCTTGACGATCTCATCTAACCTGACCGTTGCCACAGGTTCGAGTATCACCGTTTCCGATGGCGGAGAATTGGTGATGGATTCAGCAACAATGCAGAGTGAAGCGAATGATACCTGGTTATCGATGATCAGGACAACTGCAAGTCTTGAGATACCATTGCAGGGAATTGGCGGCGAAGTCACAGTTAGATTATACTTCACCGCCGAACTGACCCAAGGTACATTGAAAGCAGGGTTCAATGGAACTGAACTTCAGGATGTTGGCGGAGACCATACCGATCTGACCACCACTCTTACAGCGAGTACCAACAGTGTACAAATTGACCTCGAAGCAGCAGGGTTCATCGCCATAAAGATCTCAGGAATCGATGTTCTGGAAGGAAGCGATAACGACGCCATCGAAGACCTGCGCGGGTTGGATTATCACAATATGAAGGCTGATGGAGTCACCACATGGAACTTGGCAATCTCTTCAGGAGGAACTCTGAATACCGTCTCTTCAATGTTGAATGGTGTTGATTTGAATTGTCTAGGAACCTGCACCCTAGCTTCTACATCGATGCATACCTTCGCACCAATTGATCTGGGGGCAACTGGTTCCTTGAGTCTTGATTCGAGCGACCTCAATGGAAGTATCACCTACGAGGATGTGAAGGGGTTGCTCGGAGCACAAATCGACTGGGATGCCAATAGCACAGGAACTGGTGGAGAAACAGATAGATGGATTCTTGAGAATCAGGGCCAGACCCTTACTGCTCCTTTGTCAGGGGTCGCCATCACTCTTGAGGGGCTTGGATACTGGAATACCTCGACACAGGTTTCGACCGGTAGCGATGGAACTGTGACATTATCATCTCGTATCGTGCAATGGATGGATTCCTCAGGAGTTGTTTCAGTCGAGGACTCACAAATCACCGGCGTTACATACAGTGAAGCATCCAATAGTTGGGGAACTTTCTCGGGTTCAACTGGCCCGCTGGGAACTGGAGATGTCACTCTGACACTAAACCTGCCAATGATCTCAGTACTCTCGGTAGAGGTGCTCGATGACAAGAGCATGACCAGTGAATCTGTTGATGTAAAAGCGACTATCAAGAATGACGGTGCTGCAGCGACCATCAGACTTTCTTGTACTGATTCCACAGGTGCTGATGTCAGCACATATCCTACTGCGATTCCAGTAAATGCAAGTGCAGGAGTTACAATAGAGGTTGAATTCACTTGGACTCAATTCCAGAAGGGCGAGGAATCGCTGATATGCACCCCCATGATTCCTTCAGTTTTCTCCGAACATCAGACTCTTATCCTGAGTGATGCTTCGTCGGCCACCAGCCAAAGCACAGATTGGGAAGCACCCATAGACCCTAATGAAGGTGGAATGGTGACCACTCTCATCGTTGTCATAGTCATCGCAATCGGGGCTCTGTTGTACTACTCAAAGCGAGCACCTGCCAAGGAATATGACACTGTAATCGAAGAAGAGGAAGAATCTGCTGAAGATGGAAGCGAAGAGGAAGAAGACGATTCCGAAGATGAAACCACTGAAGTCTCTGAGGATTGATCAACAAACAACAGCCGGCTTGTAATCACCGTCGCTATTCTCATTCTCTTCCCAGTAATAATGGAATCCATTGGTCTTGGAGAATAAGTCGTAGGAACCGCCGGTTGAAATCGTATGAGTGATTGTCAAAGTCGTCTTGTAACAC
>JASMHR010000038.1 GCA_030750665.1 Candidatus Poseidoniaceae archaeon | reverse complement strand
GAGTTTGCATCGCTCAAGTTCAGTATCCAGCCGGCGGAAACGCCAGGTTCCATTCTCAGACCTTTACCTTCGACATAAGTGCCATTGTATTCTATGCCCTCCAACACTGTTGTTCTCGCATCTCTTGTCTCCCAATTCAGATATGGTGAGCCTTCACCATTCTCAGGGAATTGATGATTCACTACATCTTCTCCAGTCAACCATATCTCGACCACTCCATGATCGCTGTTCGGACTATCGTCAAGTGTGAAGTTGAGGAAAATAAGATTCCCGAATCCCTCGAGTTCAAACTCAGTAATCACCATCTCCGCACTCTGAGCAAGTCCATCAAGAGGAGAACCATTCTTGCCATCATCGGCTCCTTCAACCCATGTAAGTAATTCCATACTTTCTAGCCTCAAACCACCAGGCTCCCAAAAAATCAGTGATACCTTGCGATTGTATTCTGAATCGATGTAAGAATCATCCTTTGGTTCACTATCGATCAATATTGGTTCAGAATCATCAACCACCAATTGTACAGAATCATGGCTGCTGGTTATGTTATAGGCGTGTGGAGATCTTGCCTCCGTGAATACAGTCAAGCTTCCATTCAAGGTACTGTTCAAAACGATTGAATGTGATCTCCAGACATCCATCTCCAGCCACACTGTGGATGAATTCCACCATCCAAAACCACCCGAATCATTCTCCATCAACAAAATCAGAGAAAGACGCGATTCAATCTCATCTCCACTGTGCTCGATTGAAGAAGATGGGAATCTCGGGTTGACTGAGACTCTCAATTCTGCCCCTGCAGCAATCGTTCCACCTTCAGAGACATCAAGCCAATCCTCCTGTCCTTGCCAACGAACTTCAACTTTCGTCATGGCTACTTCCAAGTCATCATCCACTATGATAGCGCTAGAAATAATATGTTCTAGATAATTCCCCGCAGATCCAGTACTGTTCACTCCGAAATACAACCGCTCATCTTGTATGCCATCTGTAAGAGTAATGTTCCAAGCGAGTTGATACTCGCCTGAACTGCTTGTGAGGAGCGAAACACTCGAGCCCGGAACAAGCAACCCATCAGGGTCTTCAATCGAGAAGGCACCAGTGGTATTGACTCGACTCAATGTCGCCTTCTTCTGAGTCTCTGGGGAACTTGGCGATGTGGTGATCCAAAGATGATCTGAACTCGAACCCTCCCTCATATGGTGCCCAGTAATCAACTGTATAGGGCCGGTCAAGGGGTGCATTATTGGTGGAGGAGGAGTGTGAAAACCGACATGATCGGCTTCGATGGAAACTTCATCCAATGATGGAATCGTCCAATTCTTCAATTCCTGTGTCGACACTCGAATCCTGTATTCAAGATGGTTTGCATTACCTCCTGTAATCGGAGTCTCTCCTATTCCATACCAACTTGAGATAGTCCCATCGGGACCAGCCCACATTGTTGAGGATAATCCTGTGGCTTGCATATGTGAACGCACCTGTGTTTCAATGAATGTTTCAGAAGGAGTATCTGCCGATATATCAATCGAGGTAGGGCGGCAGGTGAATTCTACCCCAGGTCTCAGATCAAGGGCGGCAGAATTGAGCCAACCTTCATGTGAAAGAATTCCTCCAACAGTATTCACACCTCCAGTATACATTTGTCCCCATGAATAATATAGATAATTGGATATATCTCCAGTTCCAGAAACCACTAAACCATCTATCTCCGCAGCAGCGATGTCCAATATTTCAACAGGAAGGTCATCATGCACAGTCCAAACTCCAGAAACAGGATTAAATCCCCATGTCTTCTTTGACTTCGATGTAGTATACCCTCCTATCACCAGTATCTGTTCATGAAGCACAACACTGGCATGTCCAAAAACCGCTTTCGGCATATCAGCCAAGTCCCACCAGGTATCATTAGATGGTTCATAGACCTCAACATCATCAAAAACATCAGGTTGTATCCACCAACTTGTCGAAGTATGATTAGCACCACCCATGGCATACAGTCTGCCATCGAATGCAGTGAGTGTCAAACCCCAACGCGACCGATTCATCGATGCCAATTCAGTCCATTCTTCAGTAGATGGGTCATATCGAAAAGTTTTGTTGGATGGGTCTTGACCAGTTTGTTTCTTCACTCCACCAACGACATATAGATATCCATCCAAAGCAGCCACTCCGGCATTCCCAACAGCATTACCGGCCGGAACGGGAGTTCCCTCATACCATGTTTCATTGATCATATTGAATATCTGGAACATTCCTGTAGATACTTTTGTGGGATTTGTATTGGTCGGCCACCAATCTCCGAAGACAAGAACTTGGTCGCCAATCAATTCAGCACCAGCATATTGTTGTGCGCTTCCTAGTTCGGTCCCCGAATGCCAAGTATCGTTTGCAACATCATAGATGTCAACAATATCAGACGCCACCTCGTCATTGTTCATCATTGGATTTGGATCCATTCTGCCCCCAATGAACCATACCTCATTCTCCTGTGGAATCGAAACCGCAGCCACTCCAGTCCTGGCCGTTGGAGTCCCAGAGACACTGTTCCAACTCAGAAATGGGGGGTCGAGAATCGGTTTCCCATCAGCGCTGATATTGAGATCATTACGAGTAGCGCCATTCGACGACCAGTTGTCATGAATGACGATGACATTCCCTACATCTGTCTCCTCTTCGACTTCAAATTCAGGGATAGTATTGAGCGAAAAGGAGGTCAACATCAAGGCCACCATCAACAAGGCCGGCCACATGCTCACTCTGCTCACAACCACCGCGACGAGATTCCAACCTTGTTTCTTTTGACTCTTTGTCGAGCATCAGCAAGTACACAACACATTCATGGCAGGGCAGGGGATGCGCCCATCCCGCGTGATGATAAATGACCAAGGATTACGTTGCCCGACACCCCCAGACGGGTAAACCTCTCAGTTCTGGAAGGGCACGCCAAAAACAGCGTCCAGTGAAGAAAATGGTCAGAGGACCTTGGAGCAGTATTCCAGTTGATGATATCCTCCCGCTGGCAACAGGTCAGATTGAATCACTGACAGTGATTTTTGAAGGGAGAGAAAATAGAATCGGGCGACCGGCTGGCATCAGAGCATTACCTCGTTTGGTTTCAGGCCCGGTCCAGGAGATGCATGCTGCTTTGGTACAAGGTCTCTCAGCAGAGAATCCAGAACTCAGAATGGCTTCTATAGAAGTTTTTCCCGTATGCGCAATGCGTCAATCTGAAGCACTCTTTGATATTCTTGCAGAATTACTTGATGATGACATCCTGATGGTGCGACAAGCTGCGTCGAAATGCCTTGGAGAAATCGCACCTGATTTCCCTTCTGGAACAGATACCCTTCTTCACATCGAATTACGTCATGAAATCAAGAACAGAAGAGTGGAAGCATGGAAGGGGCTACGTGCATTATGTCAGAGATGGCCTGAGGTCGCTGCCGATCATATCGACCGCTTGATTAGAGAAGAAGAAGTAGCGTTGAGAAGAGATGCTGCATCTCTTTTGGCGAGATTGGTGAAGAGATCAGGAGCGAAGATATGGGACCTGATTATTTGGTCGCTTCAAGATGAAGATGATGAAGTCCGACGCCGTGCAGCCAATACTCTGCGGCCTTTAGCTGAGCATCATCCAAAGGTAGCCTTGTTGATGGCGGAGTCCGCTCTATTCGACAGTGATGAAAAGGTAAGAGCGAAAGTTCTCAAATGTCTCACCATACTCGATTCTAGTTCGATGCGTCTGAAGACCTTGATATCTGATGGATGCAGAGTGGCTGACGTCGAGGTTCGTCGCGCATGCATTGCGATGATTCCACGATTGTATTCACAAGACAGTGCTCGAGACCTTGCTACAGAACTCCTCAAACAGGAAACTGATGCGGGATTGCGCAAGGAACTGGAGGAATTGATCGTCGACCAGCAACTCGAAGGAGATGAGCGGACGAAGAATGCATTTCTGGCTCCTGCAGAGCCTGTTCCTGCAAGAGACCGTGAGATCATTGCCAGCATGGAAGATGCTCCAATGCTCGATGAAAGTCAAATGATGCTACCGTCCAAGAGTGAAGGTCCAGCAGACGAAAAATCATCGGGTTCGATGCGGCAGGATTAAGAAAGTCGCTCAGGTCGCCCGCTCACCGAAGGTGTACTCATGACAGAAAAGAGGCTCAATGGCCGCGAAGAGCAATTCGATAAGCTCTGGGAAGGACACACTCCTAAAGGCATCAATCGCGCAAAGAAACTCAAATTCCGACAGTACATCCTCGAGCATGTCAGACAGAAGAAACGCCCTTTGACTTATGAAAATGCCAAGCGCTACTGGATGGGAGAAATCCAGAAGGAAGAGGCAGAGAGTGAGAACTACTGATGTGGCGAGTTGTTGGGTGCCTCCACTCGGCGCCCGTATCGGAATTAGAGTGGAGGTAGAAGAATGATCACCAAACAGGGATTCAGCGAATGGAGTCTAGGCTCCTCCATCGAAAAAGGAATTGCAAGTCTGGGCTGGGAAAAAGCGACTTGGATTCAATTCGAGGCCATTCCAGCGGCAAGAACTGGCAGGAACATCATTGGACAGGCAAGAACTGGTTCGGGAAAGACTGGAGCCTTTGGCATCCCTGTAATCGAGAGATGTGAACCAAATGGTTCCTTACAAGCACTGGTACTTGCCCCAACCCGTGAGTTGGCAAGCCAGGTGAGAGATGAATTCGACGATATTCAAGGAGACAAAGGATTGACCATTATCTCAGTCTATGGTGGTACTGATGTTGACAAACAAGCCAAGAAACTGGATGCTGGGGTTGACATCATCGTTGGCACTCCGGGCCGTGTCATGGACATGAGCAAGAGAGGGCACATCGATTTAGCGAGTCCGGCTCATTTCATTCTCGACGAAGCAGACCGTATGTTGGATATGGGATTCATGCCAGATATCATGTGGGTGATAGAGAGATTGACCAATCGAAAACAAACGATGTTGTTCAGTGCAACATTTCCTCAGGAGATTCTAGATGCTGCCAATGAATTCATGCCAGAGCATCTGCATGTCAGCAGTGGTGAGTTCGAACTGGATGTTCCTGACATCGAACAATATGCGGTTCGAATTGGTAGGGCAAACAAATTGTGGGCACTTGGAAGAATATTGACACAATCGGATGAAGGACAGACGATTGTGTTCTGCAATACCAAAAGAATGGTTGACATGCTGGTGGAGAGATTAGCCAAACATCGTTTCACAGCAACCGGCTTGCACGGAGATATGCCTCAGAACAAGCGTGAGCGAATAGTCAATGAATTCAAGGATGAAGGGTTTGAAGTCATCATCGCTACTGATGTTGCCGCTCGAGGCCTAGATGTGGACAATGTATCAATAGTGGTCAATTACGACCTGCCTGATGATCTTGATTCCTATGTTCACCGTATTGGACGCACCGGCAGGATTGGAAGAAAGGGAGAAGCATGGTCCTTTGTCACTCGTAATGACATCCCCACCGTCAACAAACTACGCTCTTCATTGGGCATGGACATAGTTGACTGTGAAGTTCCTGAACTTCCGGACTCGGTATCAAGAGACCCTGTTCGCCAAGTCGACGATTGGAGTGAGGTTGCAGATGTATTTGGCATGGTACCATTCAATCTCAACATCAACAGTGATAGTGGAATCTCAAAACAAGAATTGGTTGAGCACACGATGTCCTTGGTCAAGATGCCGGAACTAGCACTTGGAGACCTCAAGTTCAGCGCCGCCGGTTGTATTCTCGAGGTGCATGCATCGAAAGCCGCCTACGTCAGAGATGCGCTAGGAGGGTCCACTCTCTCTGGAGTCGCTCTTGAAATCTCACTTTGATTTTCATCGAGCAAGGTGCACGGGAATATTGAGAACTGATACCATGGGCTATGTTCAATTGCAGCCCCATCCTCCATCAGAATATGCGTAGTGGATCAACCGCAGACCATTGGCAAGAGGTCTACAGCAGTAATTCACCAGATGAAGTCGGATGGTACCAGATGGAGCATGAGGTAACTATCAATCTGGTGAAGGCTTCAGGAATCCCTCTAGAGGGGGTCATCATCGACATTGGAAGTGGGGCATCTACTCTATTAGACGAATTACTCAAAGCCGGATTCTCCAACATCATAGCAGCTGACATCTGCGATGAAGGCATGGCACATTCGCGAGAGCGGCTGGGCGACTCTGTACGCTGGCTGGTAGATGATGTCACAGAACCAACGAAACTTCTCGAAATCGGCACAGTTGACCTGTGGCATGACAGGGCAGTACTGCATTTCTTCACATCTCAGGCAGAGAGAGAAGGATATGTTTCGACTCTGAAAACGATTCTAAAAGTAGGTGGCCACGCGGTGATTGAAACCTTCTCAGAACATGGTGCGCCCCAGTGTTCGGGACTTGACCTACAGCGATATGATGAAATGATGATTCGGGAACTACTTGGCGACGATTTCGAGATGCTGGAAACTGTTCGTCATGTGCATTTGAATCCCAGAGGTGGAGAGAGACCGTATGTCTCAACCTTGTTAAAACGACTTTCATGATAATGCGTCTTTCCGCCATGGCGGAATGGCCAACGATGAAATCCCTGTCACTATAGATGGTTGACCTTGGAGGATTTTCATCTATTTGAGAAGGGTTCGCGCCCCTCACTATTCGCTTTCATTTATTCCGACTGGATTCTGCCTTTCTATCTTGACTGCAGTCCCGAACAGAGTCAGTAAGCCAATAGTTCCTAAGGACCAAGCAGTGGATATTGCCTCATCATGATCATTTATCGCTTTACCACATCGCGCTGAAATCTCGTTCAATGAGTCGCAATCGTCCATCTCAGATATTGCAGCCTGAGTATCAGGACCGTACCAAGATTGTGCAGCCATGGCAAAGAAAATCATTGCAATCATCACTAATACCAGATGCATCGGTTTCCACATATCTCGGAAAGAAAACTCCCAACTTGGCTCTATGCTCTCATTCGCCTTACGAATCCTCGAGGGGCCATTGACCCAGAAGAACCATGCTGTCCACATGGCGATTAGAATGATCAAAAATCCCCATTCAAACATCATCGAGTGAAAGGAATACATCTCCGATGTGCACCACAGTCCTCTAGGGTCCGCATCACATCCGGATCTAGCAAAGGGATACAACAGAAGTAAGCGCACGATATTAAGAACGAAAACAATTGAACAAAGAACACCAATGCTCTTCAATTTCAATTTTTGTGGAACCCCATCTGTCAACAATACAAGCGTTGAGATGAATAGCATCTCATGCACCCCTGCACATTCATCTCCAACATAAAGAGCAATTCTACCATCTGGAAAATTCTGATGGAGCATATCGACACGTATCCACCATCCTTGATGAGTTGATAATTCAGTTGCCCCAGTACCGAAAATAAATACCGAAAGATGATGCCATAGAAATGCTTCAACAGTCTGTATCCAAGCAAGGGTATTGGAAGGCTGAGTCAAGAACCAGTACAGCATCTCTAGCAGCAGCAAGACCAATGGAATCTTCAGATATCGCAAGCCGAGTTGACCCACCTCTGTCCACGACATGTCATCCTTGGCCGGTGCTCTGGCAGAAGCGACCACGGCTCCACTCATGAACAGGGACATGAACAGGTTCGCTTTGAGTGATGTGGTGCAGAATTGTTCAACTCCGCTGTCGCCGGATTGAAAAGGGGAGGTCGAGAGGAAGTTTTGATGACTGAGGTCGTTGCCATGGGAAATGGTACCAAAGCGGTTCCTGACCGAACCCTCAATGTACTTGGATTCCTATGTCCTATCCCGATTGCAAAGACAAGGGAGACGATGTTGATGATGAATGATTCCGATATTCTTGAGATGTGGTCTGATGACCCTCAGACTGTCCAAGACATTCCTGCATTAGTGGACAGACATGTTGCTGAATTATTGTCAATTGAAAGCGACTCTGGCGAATTTCGATTCATGATTAAAGTAGGTGATAGCGATGAGCAAAGATGAAATCACACTCGTGGAAGAAGAGGTTCCTTCGACTGCTCGTCTGCCAACCACTCGAGGTGATTTTCATATCAAGGTCTTCCGCGAAGAAAAGACCGGTTTCGATCATGTGGCTTTGACACTTGGACAGATGGATGGACCGGATCCAGTTTTGGTCAGAATACATTCTGAATGCCTGACTGGAGATGCTTTCGGTAGTCTGCGATGTGATTGCGGCAAGCAATTGGACAGGGCTCTAGAAGATATCAAAGAACTCGGTTGGGGGGTTCTTCTTTATCTCCGTCAGGAGGGCAGAGGTATTGGATTACATGCAAAGATACAGGCATATCATCTACAAGACAGGGGGGCTGATACCCTCGATGCCAACCTGATGTTGGGCTTTCCTGCTGATGCACGAGATTACCGCATTGCTGCCGGCATGCTGAATTCTCTTGGAATCGAGCGTGTGTGTCTACTCACCAACAACCCTGACAAGGTCGAACAATTGTCCCACTATGGAATAGATGTGGTAGAAAGAAAACCATTGGTGGCTGGTGTGAGCAACAGCAACCGAACCTACCTCTCTACCAAAGTGGATAGAATGGGGCACCATATAGAGGATGAGGCATTGAATGGTGAATAACATCAATGCAAGCCTTCATGTCCCCCTGCCTCGTCATCAAATTGTCAAACATGGATACCAAGATGAGTGAGGATATCGGCAGAGTGATGGCTCTGACCTGGCGGGGGGTCCAAGGTCCCATCAAACCTGAAGTGGTATCTCGAATCTGGAGTTTGGATCTTCAATGGCTCAAACCCATGGAAGCCGAAGTTGCCGTAGCGGCTCTAGTCGAAGCCGGATGGTTCATAGAAAGTGATTCGGGAATCATTCCGGCAGCAATTCCTGATGATGCAAAAACGCCTCTGGGTTGGTTCCCGCGCCCCAGCATTCTGATGCATCCACAACGATTCCTTTCAACTCAACAAGGTCCAGAGATTCCTGCCGATATTGAAGTACAGCATGTGAAGCCAATAGCTGAGCAAAGCAGCGATGAATCAGTCATGGTGGTAGCAGAAGCAACTGGACTTGAAGCCGCAGAGATCAGACGAAGATGCGAGCGAAAGAAGAGGGCATTGGGCCCAGTTGAGGAATGGTTCTGTCTGGCATTACTCGCTAGAGAACAAGGGCTGGAGATTTCACCCTTGATTCCAATCCTTCGGAAGTGAGAACAAACTCATTCACTCATGTAATCCTTCTCTGAACTCATCACTAGAAGTATTGGAAGAACTATGACCGAGAGAATCAATGAGAACAATACTGTCAGCGATGTCACCAAACCAAAATCCCTGATGACCGGCATTGGCGACATCAATAGAACCATGAAACCACACATCGTTGTTCCAGCCGAGAGGGCCAATGCGACTCCAGTGGTTGATAATGTTCGCTTCATCGCTTCCCAGGGTCCATCACCAACAGATGATTCAACCTCGAATCTACGCCAGACATGTATCGAATAATCAATTCCTATTCCAATCGTCAATGCAGTGACCATCACTGTCAACACATTCCAGTTGAGGCCGAAGATGACCATTGAACCAACCACCCAGAGAGTGGCCAAAGCCACAGGCGCCAAGGCGACCATGGCTGGCATCAAGCGTCTAGTGAGTAGAAAAAGTACTCCAAATGAGACTGCCAGACTTATCGCAGTTGATTCAACCTGCGAATCATTCAACCCATCCAAAACCGCATCAAGCGTCACAAGATCACCAGTCACGGTGATGACTGCAGTATCGGACATTGCATATCGGATGGTGCCGCTCTTGGAAGTAGAACCAAGTTGTTGCTCAATCTCGTGAACAATGTTACTGCTGGCGGTACTGGTACTGGCAACAACTCTGACCTCCATTCGTAATGCAGCAATCTCTCCATCAACAAGATGCACGACTAAGTTGACTCTATCTGCCCAGGTTCGTCCTGTCAACGGGTCGCTGACTTCATCACTTTCTGCTAATTCCTGTAGCGCTATGGATAAGTCAACACCTTGGGAGGAATTATCCCTTACCAGAGTACTGCCATACATGGCCAGATTATGCCTATCTCCAAACGCATCGTCGCGTTGTACCTTGTCTCGTAAAATTGTGTATGCTCCCTCATAGGCAGGATGTTCATTGGACCTCTCGACACCCACGACTCCATCGATGTGCCCCAATCTAGTATCCAATTGATTCAATTGTACAAGGAGTAAAGAATCATCACTGATAGCCGACTCACCGGAAACTGGTTCCCAAAACAGGTAGATCAATTTCCATCCCGAAGCCGTATAAGATTCCTGAATTTGCTCTCGCACCTGCATGACTGGCATATCATCATCAAGGAAATCTCCAAGGTCAAATTCGGTTTCGAGATTTGCTGCACTGAAAAGTGATGCGAAGGAGATAATCACTGCCGATATTATGACAACCACCTGATGTTTCTTCTGGATACCAATGACCCTATCCACCAACAGTGGAAACTGCAAGGGTGGACGATTGGTCCGATTTGAAACAGCCTTATCCATCACCACATGCATTGAACCAACAACGACAGTCGAAACGATGAATGCTGATACAACCCCGAATGCTAGAGCGAATCCGAAGGTCCTGACTGGCGGAAGGTCCGACAAGATATTGGAAAGGAATGCTGCAACGGTAGTCAACACCGCAAGCGATAGAGCAACTGAGAGTTTGTTGCAAGCCAACAGCCATGATTGTGGAGCATCCAAACCATCTCCGCGGAGTACCTCATATCTCCTCTGAAGATGGATAGAATAGTCAATCCCCAATCCAAGTACCAATGGTGCAACTGCAACCTCTAAAGCCGAGAATTTGACATCTAGTGCAGCAAGCATCCCATATGTCCAGATCATTGCACAGGAAAGCCCCACCAATGGGAATGTAACGCCTCTGATGGAACGGAAAGCAATTGCCAATATCACCACGACGACAAGGGTGGCAAAAATGACCAGCAACACTAGATTGTCAAAGGTCCCATCGTCAATATCATGCGAAATCAAATCCAGTGAAACGACTGAGTAAGTTAATTCTGACTCGTCGGATAGATTGGTCAAATAGGTGCGCAATAGGTCTTGTATTACCTGCCTATGTTTGATATCCAGTGAAGGGTCTATCTCAAAGACCCATAGCGTCGACGCAGCGCTTGGGATGCCCTCTCCTGCCCCATCATCAAGGTAATCACAGACCTTACTGTATTGCAGGTCCTTGTGTAGCAATGAATCACGGGCAAACGACGCTACCGAATCTACCTGATCATCCCTCTCGCTGAGACAATCAACATCTTCGGCGATAATCAGATCAAGTAATTGCGTCCATGCAGTCAACTGTGAGACATTGGTCCCATCGCCTTCCTCTTCAAGTGCTGTTTCAATAATCCCTGGTGCTGTAATCTCAGTGACTATGAATTCCTGATTACGCGCTGAAAAATCACGAACATCCTCAAGGTGGAGGTGCATGAGTTGTATAGAACTGATATCAAGGACGTTTTCTCCATCATCTCTTTCGACATGAATGAAGACCGGCCGGGATTCGGAAGGGAATATCGACTCCATGCGCTCAGTTGCCTCTAAAGCCTCATTATCTGGAGCAAATTCAGTCAGATCAGTGTGAAAAGTAGGCAGGTCCGGGACCAATTGTAGCAACAATACTCCAGTGACCAATGCTGAGGCAATAATGATGGGCCACGAGGCTTTTTCAAAGCGCCTACCGGCCTTCTCAAGCCAAGCAGGTAGGTCTTCCTGCATGGATGGCCCAGCGCGGTCGGGTTGATAATGAAAAGGGAGGCACGTGCCCTCTACGCTGGCATATCGGGTTGCATAAGGTTCAAGGAGACCACCCGAGTCGGCGGAGCGGTCAACATGCCAATCAAGGTCCTACTGCGAGAAAAAAATGAGCTTAGATTGAGATTTATTGGAGAGAACCACACTTCTCTTCAACTATTCCGTCAGCGTTGCAATGACCATAAGAATGTCGACTATTCCAATTATTTTCCAGGACACCCCGACCTTGATGAACCGGAGTTCTATCTCCGCACCAAGGGTAATGCTTCCGCAGAAAAGGTGCTGAAGGATCTATGTTCGGACCTCGTGAAGGACTTTTCAAAGACTTCTCTGTGAGCGGTGGCCAAGATGGCTGAAAGCCTCTCCGAAGCCATTGGACTGGCTGGAGAGACTGTGTCCAATACAGGGATTGGTGGAATCCTCAAAGCAAGAGTTGCAGATTTCCGTGTCGAAGAAGAATCCAAGACACTCTCTTTTAACAACAAAGGTAGGTTCACTGTTGCCCGAATAACGCTCACGAATTGGGAGACCAATAGATTCGTCAAACAATTAGCCAAGCGCCTTCGAATCTCAAACAACAGAATCTGGTTCGCTGGTACGAAGGACAAGAGAGCGATTACAGTTCAACTATTCGTCATCGATGCAAACATCCGTAAAGTCAAGGATGTGGAAATGAAAGATGTCGAGATTGACATTCTGGGACGCACTCATCAGAAACTTGGTTTTGGCAGCCACCGTGGCAACAGATTCACCATCATTGTCAGAGGATGTGCCCACGAAGATGGAACTCCCATGAGCTCCGATGAAGCATTGGCAGAAATTGAAAATACCAAGTTGCAGTTGAACCAACGCTTGGGTGAAGGGAGGTTTCCAAATTTTGTAGGACCGCAGAGATTCGGTGCCGGACGCCCGGTCACTGCTGCGGTCGGAAGGCATCTACTCAAGGGCGACATTGAAGGAGCAGTGTCGACATACATTGGTTTTGCTGGAGAAGGAGAGCAGCAAGAAGCTGCTGAATTCAGGCGCCATTGGAGAGAAAACCATGACCCTGATTCTGCTCTTGAAATCGTTCCACCCCATTTGGGCTGGGAAAGGGATATGCTGCAACATCTAAGCAATAATCCAGATGATTATCTCGGGGCATTTGCGAAAATACCACGCTCCCTACAATTGCTGACGATTCATGCATTGCAATCTCTGGTCTTCAATCATCACCTGCAGAAGAGAATGGACGCTGATATTCCGCTGAACACTCCGATCAATGGAGACATGGTTGGCCCACTTGATGAATCAGGCTCTCTTGATATCGGACGAATGGTCAAGGCCACTGATTCAACTCTTCCTCGCATAGAAAGGAATTGCCAATTAGGACGTCTTGTCCCAACTGGGATTCTACCTGGAACTGAGACTGTGGATGCTGGAAAATTCGAAACCGATGCCTTGGAGATACTGGAATTGAGTGATTGTGATTGGAAGGTCGAACAGATCCCTCGACTTACCAGCAAAGGGACACACAGACCTCTGGTCGCCACATTCAGCGAGTTCGTGGTTGATACGGTGGCGATAGCTGATGATAGTACACTCAATGAACGCTGGCAGGAGGGGCCGACAAAGGGCTCCCGTTGGCATCCAGAAGGTGCTTGCATCAGATTCAGATTCATCTTACCAAGTGGCACTTATGCAACAACTCTACTGAGAGAATTCATGCGCAGCCCATTGCTGCAGATGTGAAATCACCTTGGATGAATTCAAAGAAGTCCCATTTCCAAGACTTCAACTTCGCCGACATCGCCAATTTCGCGAACTCGGGTCTCAAACTGGTCTACCAGCCCTTCTCCATCATCCATCACGACATGCAACTGAATAAATCTCAAACCAAAAGCAAGAGGCTTCAGATTCACGGCTTGTACATCAAAGATATCGTCGGAAATGGAACGGATATCATTGGCAACTGCCTCGATATCTGTATCTCCATCCTTACCCATTACCTTGTATGTGATTGCGACTTGTCCCATGATTTCACCTCAGGGCCCTTGAAATCCACAATCTGGGCAAATCCAAGCTACCCCTTGATCACGACATCTTGGACTGCGACCAATTGCATGGCCACAATCTGGACATGGAAAAGAAGTGCTGGCCGCATCGACCAACGGCACTCCGGATGCTGTGCATACACTGGCACGCTCACTCATCATCAGACCTCGGGCGAGTCCGCCACATGGTCCCCCTCTTTATGGTTGCTCAAAAGGCAACCACCATATTTCACCCTTCAATGACGGTCAGTTGGCCATTTCTACCACTGCTGACCACCATTTCTCCACCCTGTCTTCGGCACCAACCTGACTCGATTCTGACAATGTCTCCTACACTCACATCATCGATCTGTTTTCCCCACAGAACAAGACCGACCAAACCTGTTTCATCCCTTCCACAAGCCGCAGCGACATATCCCTTCCAATTGATTGAGTCGACATATCTACGTGGATATCTACGCAATACCACGACTTCTATCCGCCCAATCGGTCGCTCAGCCACCAGTGACTCTACTCGTGTTCGCGGCAGCGGCGTGAAAGGTGCTGTGCTGTAATCACGTCCAGGGATTGGATTCCATGTTCCAAAACCTGCATCTCTCAAAATCGCTTCTCTGCGTCGTTCATCATCCATCTGCGCACCAAAAACAAGGAAAACCGTCAATGTAAATGAACTAGACTTATTCTTCTTCATTGCGTCTTCGTACAACACGGAACCCAGTAGTGGCCATTTCAGTCACTGGTTCAGGACTCGAATCGTCGAAAGCATCTTCCATTGCGGCAACTACCTCTGGGCCTTGTTCTCCAGCAACCCATGGTTTGTGATTGATGCAAACCAAGTAGACCTCCGATGAACTGTTCCTACTGGCCTCGGGAGAGAATCTCTTGACCTTAGAGAAATGTGGCTTCATCGCAGCCACTAATTCCTCGATTCCATATCCTTGGAAAACCTTGGTCACGAAACTTCCTCCAGGGCAAAGCAGGGGTAATGAAAAATCCACTACCTTTGCTACAAGGTCCATCGCAATCGCTTGATCCATCTCCCATCTACCAGTGATATCTGGAGAGATATCGGAGACCACGACATTGATCCTCCTGCCGTCGAGTGACTCCAGAACTCGGGACTGTGTTTCTCCCTCGGTGATGTCACCAACTAGAATTCGCGCCCCTTCCACAGGTTTGGTCGGTTCAAGGTCAACTCCAA
>JASMHR010000037.1 GCA_030750665.1 Candidatus Poseidoniaceae archaeon | reverse complement strand
AAGATTGACCTGTTTATGCCCACGGCGTTGGTATTCAGCAGTGCGGCCTTGGTTTGGTTTCTCTTCGCACAACTCACGCCTTTTGGTTTGCTTGAATTTAATCCGAGTAAGATGATTGTCACGGGCGGCTTTTTCGGAGCGCGTACATCGCCACCCATTATTTGGATGACACTGATGATTGGCGGCCCCTTGTTGGCTAGTATTGGTTTACTTCATTCTAGATGGCTCACCGAGGGTCTATTGGCCGATGACTCATCCCTTCATCTCTCCTTAGTATTGTTTTCACTGTCAGTGATGTTTTGGTTGAGTGTGATATACCCAACTGTTCTGCAAATGATAGGACCTGCTCTCGTGGTATATTTCAGTTGGTTAGCGGTGTGGATTGGCTGTGAAATATATAATCGAAGCATCTTGGAATCGACGACGAGAGAATCATTTCAGGAAATTGTTCAAACCTGATGATTGCGTTACACCAATTAAGAGGAGGGCACTTTTACGAACATTGATGGCGCACTCAGTGAGAAGACTCTTCCTTCAATCTGCGGATCTGCTCGCTGACCAATAGTCCAAATCAAAGGGCTTAGATTCTACTGCTAATCGCATGGGCCCCCTTCCAACCTATCCGAACTCGATTATTCGATGTATACTTCAGAGATATTTTCTCAAGGCCAATATCTAGGATTCATCATCTCTTACAAGTTCAAGTATTTGCTCCGCTATCAGACGCGCATCATTATTACGAATACTGTTTCGTGTTACCGTGAATTGTGCATACTTTTCATACAACGGCTGCCGCTCGGCAAATAACTGCTTGAATGTCTTACCCTCAATTCCCATCAAAGGCACAGGGCCACGAGCAATGAAACGGTCCTCAATAACATCAATACTATCTTCAATATAGACAACATGAGCAATATCTGCAATTTTGCACATTACGTCTTGATCGTAAATAACGCTAGCACCAGTATCAATCACCTTATTTGATAAATCACCCAATTTCATAAAAACATCTTTCTCGATTCTCAAAAAGTTATCATCAGAAAGGTCGTGGTATCTTTTACCCTCCTGATTCGCCTGTGTTACGATGAGTTCGTCTGTTTCCATGTGTTCATAATTTGAAATTGCAGCTATTTTTTTGCCGATATAGCTTTTGCCAACCCCTGCCATACCCATCAAAGCAATATTATTTTTTTGCTTCATTCACGCCAATTCCAACTCAACCCTCTAATGCCGTATTTGGTAAACTATTCGGAAGGGCCCCCCCTCTGTACTGACGGGTATAACGTGGGTACCTTTCCAAACTACATCCTTTGGAAGGGGGCCGATGCAATTTCTGTGGGCAAATGTCCGCTTATTCTGAAATTTAACCCTTCAGAATTAAGAATATCTGGATTGATTATTGATATTCCTCCAATAAGTTGGCGAATTACCCTAACAAAGTTGCTCCATGAAGAACTCTCTAGCCCGAACTAGAGAATCTGCACGAGCAGTGGGGTTGCCTTCCACATGAGCGCCTCTATTTCGCAAGATTCGGATAATCCATCGTCGTTGCCAGCGTTCGTTCAAAGGTAATCGGATACCTAGGAATAATTTCCCAGACATGTATCCATTCTTGTCGATTCTAACAGTCCGCTTCCTCAAACGAACGGCCTTGGGAAGCAGTGTGAATTCTTTCTCGCTGTCGAAGGAGTGGTGCGCTCCTAGATAGACGTGCAAGGTAGCATTTGGTAGTTGAGGCATTAGTCCTTCAACCAGATGAAGAGGAGTCCAATCATCAGCATCTCCGTGAAGAATCAAAATGGGCGAGTCTGACCAATTTTGGATATCAGGGCGGATATGAGCTGCTGGATAGAATGGCAGATGGGCGTCAAATGAAGTCCCTAGAATATCGATAATTGGAGACCATGCTGAATACAGTGCCACAGTTCCGCCAAGGCTCCATCCTGCAATCCCAATCTTCCCAATTCTAGGATCCTGTTCTAACACAGAACGAGTTCTGAAAGCGTCAACGAGTATCATTGAATGGGTTACTGAGAGTTGATCATCAACCGTGGAATCAATCGATCTTGAGATGAATGAATTCACCTTACAAACCGCGAGCCCATCATCGAGCCAACCATTGACGTGGTCCTGATGATGAGGTGCCCAACCTAAGCTTCCGTGAAGGGCAATTACACATCCGAATGGTCCTTCACCTTCTGGCAGAAACAGTTCGGACTCAACGTTTATTTCTGGAGTTTTTTCCAAACCAGTCAGTATATGATGAATCTCAAATGGAGAACGAGATTGAACTTGCAATCGCTCGACCATGAGCGTTGGGGTGACTTACATCATTTCAAATGTGGTTTTCACAATTAGAGTAAATCAACGCCTTCTGCCACCACTGGATCGCCGCAAGCAATCCATTGATTCAGTCATTGTGAGCGCGAGGGTGTTGACCATTCTAGTCGCTACCGACGACTCGATAATCATCTGACAATGGAGTTGCGCCGGTTTCCATCGACACAATCTTACCATCTTTGAATTGCATGAAAGAAAGTACGGCTTCTGAAGCTGAGCCATTGGCAAAGTGGACAACTGAATGAGAAACACCAACTTCACCATTTTCGAAAAGTATTCTGTTTCCTTCAGAAGTCACGGCTCCAGTACCCGCAAATTCTAGCGCATCAGACTTGCCCATTGTGAAGCCACCAACGTGTGGATTAAACACAAATTCATCGTGTAATATCTCTGCAAGTGCGTTTACGTCTCCGTTATCCCATGCATCATTGTAAGCTGCTATGATTGACATGTTTCTCTCATAACCATCCAGTGTTTTAACATTCTCATATCAGATTTCCGAGTCGTTGAAACTCCCGTGTTTCAGTGGATACCCAACAGCTACTGAATTGAATCAAACTCACTACGCATCGACAACATCATCAGACCAAGGTCAGCAACCAGTAGCCATTCGATGAATGCCGCTATAGTCATCGTAAATGGCCTTTCCATCAAGTCTCCGTTGTACCTAATATCCTGTGGCAGCACATTAAAACTCAGCGACAAGACTCCAAGTATCAAGAAAAGAATCATACCCATTGTGATAGTAGCAAATCGCAGTCGATTCACTCTTTGAAAATCACCAAATGATCTAACAAACTCGAAGAGTGCAACCCCACAAAGCATGGAGAAAAACAACCCAGTTGCCGCAACATAGTGAATCCAAGGCGCCTCTGACCAAGTAATGTGACTGGCAATGATGGATGAAAAAGCAGCGATGAAAAGAAAAGTGGAGAATACTGCTGGAAGGTAACTACCACCAACCCCCATCTTGTTTGTATAGTATCTCAAGTTTCTATGAAGCCCGGGAATCACCATCACATACATCAATGCCGACAATGTCATGCCCAATGGAAAGAGTGTCGCTGCGGGTTCAAAAAGTTGCAGATCAGAAACAAAGGGTATCAATACGGGGAGTCCACCCCACCTTAATGCAATAAACCAACAAGCAATTGGTGTTGCTATTGAAATCAAACAAGCAGCAGTAATCAAGCGTTTCTCATTCATTCGAAACTGCCCATTGGAGGTCATGTGTTCAACTCCCTAAGGTGCATTATTTACACCGCCCCAGTTGGGGTATTTTAACTATAAGGTGTGGATAAGTAAACCTAGAGAATGTGGAATATTACCAAACTTGGCTGAAGACTATGGTCTGTCTATTTTCTGCTCAATTATGCACAACTCTGGAATCGACTTGTGCATCGGATTCTGGCGGCTCACTCTGAACCCAAGGAGCGGGGGCTACCGTGAGCGAGAATTTCCTACTGGAAAGCAGAAAAAACATTCCTTCTGTGGATAATCAAGGAGAGGAGATGATGGAGAAGATCAATTTGAAGAAGAAATTATCCAAATTTTCAGACCATTGGTCTCCAAGAATTATCGCAGAGATGAATGATTATCAGTTCAAGTTGGTCAAAATCCAGGGTGAATTCGTCTGGCATAACCACACAGATACCGATGAAGTCTTCATCGTGATCGAAGGTAAGATGGAGATTGAATTTGAGAATGAGACCGTTAAATTGAATGAGGGTGAAATGTATGTGGTCCCGAAAGGAGTACTACACAAACCTCGTTCTGACTCCGAATGTAAAATCATGCTCGTTGAACCTCGTGGAGTCATTAATACAGGCAACTCAGAAGGTGAATTGACAGCCTCAAATGACGTCTGGATTTAGTCCTGAATCAAAGGTGTCTGGCAATAACCAATCTCTGGACTTCTTGGGTGCCTTCGTAGATTTGTGTGATCTTGGCATCGCGGAAGAAGCGCTCGACTGGGAATTCCTTGACATAGCCATATCCGCCGAGAATCTGTACTGCTCTTTCGGCAACCCACATCGCGGTGTCGCCGGCGAATAACTTGGCCATACTGGCCTCCTTGGAATGACGCGGAGCACCTTGTTCGTAGTGCATCTGCTTAGCATATGCGGCCTTGTAGACAAGCAATCTAGCTGCCTCGACCTGAGTTGCCATGTCGGAGAGATATGCTGTGATCATCTGATGATGAGCGATGGGTTTGCCGAAGGTCTCTCTCTCATTGGCGTATTTGTGTGCAGCCTCAAAGGCACCCTGAGCGATGCCCAAAGCTTGAGCAGCAATACCAATGCGACTGTTGTCCAAAGCATTCATTGCGATACCGAAGCCTTTGCCAATCTCGCCAAGAATATTTGACACAGGTACTTTGCAATCATTGAGTTCCAGCGTACAAGTGTCTGAAGAACGAATGCCCAATTTATCCTCCTTCTTACCGACACTGAATCCATCAAAGGATTTCTCGACGATGAAGGCGGTGGTTCCTCCATGTTTCTTGACGCCATAATCAGGATGGTCAACAACTTTGGCGAACAGAACATAGATGTCTGCACTTGCCCCATTGGTCACCCACATCTTCAATCCATTGAGGATGTAATGCTCTCCGTCCTCAGAAATTTTCGCTTTGCAGGACAATGCTGCTGCGTCGGTTCCAGCCTCTGCCTCTGATAGGGAGTATGCTCCGACCTCAGTTCCAGCAAGTCTGGTTGCATACTTCTGTTTCTGCTCATTATTCCCATGCAGGGTTATCGTCTTGCAACACAATCCGACGTGCACCGCATAAAAGACTGCGAAAGAGGGGTCAACTCTGGCCAATTCCTCTACGATGATAGCCTCAGCAATGTCATCAAGTGGATTTCCACCAAATTCTTCCTCTATCGTGATGCAATGCAAGCCAAGTTCCACAAACTCTTGCCATTCTTCAAGTGGAGCGGTCTGAGTTTCATCCCGATGCTCAATAGTAGGTGTCAAAGTGGTCTCTGCGAAGTCCCTGACCAATTCACGAATCATCAGATGCTCCTCATTCTCACTGAAGTCCATGGTACCCGTTGCTGCGTAAGGGATATGCGATTTAATCCCATGCTTTTGCACATGAAGTTTTGATTCCTATTTTCGCTGACTTCAAATAAGGGTCTTTTGTCGGCCGTGCCGCAGGTGATGGAAATGGTCGAGGAAGACGTGCTAGAATTCGTGGTTGCCCACAAACGAAAATACTCTATTGAACATTTGTGGTATCAAGATAAAGATGAGAAGGTGACGATTGGAGTCTCCGATTTCTTGGCGAAGGATGTTGGAGAGATACTCCGAGTCATCCTACCACACGCTGAAGATGAATTTGCAGAAGATGATGAGATGTTCAGCATTTGGACTGCAGATGAGAAAATCTCGTTCAGAGCACCGTTCAGCGGTTCTGTGATGGAAGTCAACGGTGAAGTGGAGATAAACCCCGAACTGATCAATGAAAGCGCTTACGACCTCGGTTGGATGATAATCATGGAGCCACATCATCTCGATATGGAAATCTTCCTTGAACCTGAGGAATATGTCGGAGCCTTGGCAGAATTGTGATCAGCCAGTGATTTCACTGACCGCATCCAACTTCTCCGGTTCAGACTCAAAATGAGCCGTGAGAGTTGCTAAGCCGCTGGACAATGCATCGGCGACGGCGAATTTCACATCCAATGGATGAAGTTCTCCCGAAGCAACTGCTGAACGAATAGAAGAAAGGTCATTCCATGAACTTGGTTCACCGAATTTCGGATTCGGAGTGACCTGAAGAGTGCCGAATTCTGGAAGGATGATGTGCTCTATCAATTCGTAAACAGTCGACTCATCGTGTTCTGGGTCAAGGTAAGCATGTTTCTTCATTTTCTTTCGCATTCTTGAAGCGTCGTCATGAAGGAGAATCGCACTGGATGGGTCTGATTTGCTCATTTTATTATCTGGTCCACCAGCAAGTACTCCTCCTGTTTTTCCGACCACTGCGGTCTCCATTCTTGCTTTTACGATTACCTCAGTCTCCATTCTCGCACCAGCCTTGAGGCTCGAGATTATCGGAGTATGGACACAGGTCGCTTTGCTCCACTTCCATTTGTCAGCAACCTCACGCATGTACATGTGCGCCTTGCGCTGATCCATACCACCCAATGCAATATCGATGCCCATCTCAAAGATATCAGCAGCCTGCATCGCCGGATAGAAGAATTTTGACAGATCATCATCGGCAGCATCCTCTGTTCTTCCCATGATGGTGAAAGTACGTCGAACCCTTGCCAAACTCATGTTCTTGGAACAACGCAATACTCGTGCCCAGTAATCTCCCGAATCCATGATTTCACTTGCATACTGAAATCTGAGTTCCCCAGGGCCATCCCCTTCAGTGGGATTTCCTAGTAACACTCGAAAAGTATCTTCCATATAAGCCGCAGTTGTGTGTATCTTCTCCATGTCACCACCGAACTTGTCATTCACCCAAGCGTGCCAGTCTGCCATGAAGATGAGAACATTGACTCCACTCTCAAGCATTCGCTTCAAGGTCAAGGAAACCACTTTCCATCCAATATGCGCCTTGCCACTGGGCTCAAAGCCAACATAGCAACGAATCACATCATCACCACCCGCACTCTTTCCACCCAGCATGACATCGACCAGACTGTCTATGCCTACGACCTCTTGGGCAGCACCCATCATCCAAGCCAAACGCCGACTTTGGTCTTCATTCAATTCAGCAAGACGAGGACATGATTCAGAAAATGGCGATAGAATGGCAGCAATTGTGCTGGAGTCCATTTCCGCCATGGCCGACATATTCATCCCTCAACCAATTTACTCAATTTCTCAGATAATGAAAGGGCACGCGTTCCATTTCCTTCTTCCAGTTTCTGTTCCACTTCAGCGATCAAGACATGGGCCTCTTCTTTGGTTTCTTGAGTCATCGAAGATGACATCTCAATCATCTTCAGCGCCAGTCGGATATTGCTCTTGGCCTTGGATATCTTCTTTCCGGCCTCCTTCGCCTTGTCGCCTCTCTGCTTGGAATTGTACCCGGTGGCATCGTCAAGAAATCCTGACCAACGTTTACGCGATTCCATCGCCAACTCTCGTCCACCATCGGAATTCAAGAATGCGTCCAACTCTTGACCCTTCATCTGTTCGACATCAACGTCCAGTTTTCCATCCTCTGAATAGTTTGCTTCAACCTTGGAAAGAATACCGAAGGAGGCCGTGAAACCTCCGTCCACTCCACTTGATACATCATCGAAATATTGACTCCCTAATTTAGCTAGACCTGCATTCCCACCATTTGTTTTTACAAGCCCACGCTTGACTTCGAATCGCTCCATGAGGGGACTCCAGCGGCACCACTGAAATGATATTTTGGTTGGGAATGGCTGAAATGATGCATCACCTGCCGACCTGCATGGGACGCAACAACAGCATCGCTGTAGCCCTTCTGATGGTTCTGATACTGCTTCCTGTGACTGCGATGGCGGAAGAAGAGATGAATTCCATCGCTGAACTGAAAGAAATTGGTTCAATAGAGGAGATGGCTCTTGGAATTTCTCAAGCAGAACTGCGTCCCGTAGGAGACCAGTTATTGCTGGTTGGCGATGATGGATATGCCCATCTCATCGATGCAGCCAATCCTGATGACCGCTCCAAGGATGTTTCTTTGACATCGGGTAAGGATGTTGACCTTCAGGCTACATCATGGCACCCCAGTGGGCAGACCGCTCTCATCGTTGGTGACGACGGCATGGTCCTCAGATTGGTGATGGACAATCACGCCATCGAAACAGTCGAAGGAAGAGGGGTGCTCGAAGGTGAGAGGCAGAAAGCAATCGATTGGAACAGGAATGGAGAAACAGCATTTCTCGGAGGGGAAAATGGCAGCATTCACAGTTATTCCTCGGCCAATGGTTTCGAACAACTCAACATCGCTGACAGCCCCATCACTGCTATCGAATGCCATCCTGATCCAGAATCAAGAATCTGTGTGGTCACAACTGCTGGCGATGGAGCAGCGGTGATAGATTACAATAACCAAGTACATTGGGTTTCCAATACTGGTGGAGATACTTGGGTGGATGTCGTGTGTCCAAGCGTTTCACTCGATTCCTGTGTACTCATCGGTAGTGGAAAACGAATTGCAGTGCTACACATCGATGTAGATGATCCCGCTTCCAGTGCAATAGATAATCCGGAGGTGCTTTCAACACTAGAGGGTGAACTGACCGGTGGTTCATTGATGGGAGATGGACGGGTCACACTACACGTTGCACCTTACGCGTTAGCTGCGTACGATATGAAAGAGAAGGTTGCTTGGGCAGTGGTCACCACTGCTGAGGTAGAAAACCATGGCAGTCTACGTGGCTCTACAATGGTGCACATCTGGGGCACTGAAGACGACAAGGGCTTCATTCTCTCCAGTAGCGGAGCATTGGCAATAATGACTCCCATCATGGAAGTCGAAGAAGAAGACCTGATGGGATACGCAGTAGTCACTCTAGTGGTTATCAGTGTTCCAGGATTAGCCTTGGGAATGCTGTACATGAATTCCAAGACTATCCAACGCTGGTGGTACAATGTCACAAAGGGCCGCAAGATTCGCAAGCAAGAGAAGGCTAAGATGAAGGCTGAAAAAGAAGATGATGAAGAGAAGACTTCCAATGATTGAACAATTGTTTCCCCTGAAAAGTTCATGAGTGCCTTCAATCGCCGAGACAACAGGAGGGGAGATGTTGACATACGAAGGAGTGGATTTCTATGATATCGAATCTCAATTGAGTGAAGACGAGATAATGGTCCGCGACATGGTCAGAGACTGGGTTGATGAAGAAGTCATCCCGAATATCGAAGAAGCCTGTAGAGAAGGACACTTTCCAGAGGAATGGGGGCAAGCCCTCGGAGAAATGGGCGTTCTAGGAATGACCATCGATGAAAAGTATGGCTGCGCTGGAATGTCTTATGTCGCCTATGGCTTGGTTTGTCAAGAGTTAGAACGTGGCGATAGTGGTCTGCGGTCATTTGCCAGCGTACAGGGTTCATTGGCTATGTTTCCTATTTCCGCCTTCGGTTCAGAGGAACAGAAGATGCACTATCTTCCGAAGATGGCCAGCGGAGAATGGGTTGGTTGTTTTGGCTTGACCGAGCCTGATTATGGTTCAAATCCAGGGGATATGATAACACGGGCTGTCGAAGATGGCGATGATTTCGTCTTGAATGGAGCAAAGATGTGGATAACAAATGGCACTGTCGCTGATGTTGCGATCGTCTGGGCAAAATTGGATGGAGTCATCCGTGGATTCATCGTCGAGAAGAATGATGCTGGATTCAGTGCCCCAGAGATGACTGGAAAGCACTCGCTCAAAGCCAGCGTCACCAGTGAATTGGTGTTTCAGGATTGCCGTATTCCAAAGAATCGTATTCTCCCGGATGTCAAGGGATTGAAGGGGCCATTCTCCTGTTTGAACAACGCACGATACGGAATTTCTTGGGGAGCCATCGGTTCTGCACAGGCCTGCTTCCATTCAGCCAAGGAGTACACATTATCTCGTATTCAATTCAAACATCCAATCGCTTCTTACCAATTGGTTCAGAACAAATTGGCATGGATGTTGCGTGAAATCACCAAGGGACAGTTACTGGCACTGCATTTAGGTCGCAAGAAGGATGATGGAAGTTGGATTCCTGAACAGATAAGCCTCGCCAAGATGAACAATGTCGATATGGCGCTCGAGATTGCAAGGATGGCAAGAGATATGCACGGCGCCAATGGTATCCTCGACGAATACCCTATCATGCGCCATATGGCTAATCTGGAATCTGTGAAGACCTACGAAGGAACCCACGACATCCATAACCTCATTCTTGGCAGATGGATAACTGGAATCCAGGCCTTCACCCGTGACCTCTAGGCAATTGTTTGCTGAAAATGTTCATCAATGGAGTTCCGGTCGGCGGCATGTTCACTCCTCCGGAGTGGAGGTGAGATGATGCCTAATATCGCTGTCCTCGTAAAGAGAGTCCCAGATACCAACGCACAGATACTGGTCTCTGGGGATCGTGTTGACCTTTCTAATGTAAAATGGGTGATGAGCCCTTACGATGAATATGCTCTTGAGGCTGCGATGATGCATAAGGAAGCGCAAGGAGGAGTTGTCACAGCCATTACTCTGGGAGCGCCTGAATGCGACAAAGTTCTCAAAGATGCAAAAGCCATTGGAGTCGACCGCATCATTCGTGTGTGGGATGATTCTTGGTCAGAACTTGATTCCAACCAAACCCAGATGGCGCTGACCAGTGCGGTCAAGGAAATCTCTGCAGAAGTCGTATATTGCGGGAAATCTGCAGCCGATACTGGAGCTGGTTCAACCGGACCTGGAGTTGCTGAAAGACTGGATTGGGCAAGTGCCAGCAACATCATCGGGCTTGAATTCGAGGATTCTGGAATCGAAGTGATTGTTCCTGCCGCTTCAGGAAACGCCAGGACCGGCATCTCACTACCCGCAGTTGTATCCTGCGACAAAGGATTCTGCAAACCGCGAAAGCCCAATGTCAAGGGTATCATGATGGCCAAGAGAGCACAGGTTGAGGTTCTCGCAGCAGAGATTCCTGCTTCAGGAATCAACATCGTCTCCCACACTCCCCCTCCCCAGAAGGCACCGGGACAGACTTTCGATGGCGCTACAAATGTACCTGCAGTCGTCGCAGCACTGCGCAACGACGCCAATGTTATCTGAGGTGATAGAAATGAGTGAAACCGTAGTTATTGCCGAGACGAAACAAGGTATGCTACATTCAGTGACTGCCGAACTTGTAAGTGCTGCCAACGCTCTTGGTAGTGCACCTACAGTCATCATTCCTGGAACCAGTGATTCTGCTGCCGCTGCTGTAGCAGAACTCGCTGGAGTGGGCAGAGTAATCGCTTGTGTGGGTGATTGTTTCTCCACCTATGATGCTGCATCATGGGCCAAAGCGGTGGACACCTGTGCTCCTGCCGGAATCGTTGTCTGTGCTGCCAGCCAGAACGGCAAGGATCTGGCAAGCCGTCTCGCTGCTCGTCGTTCCATTTCAGTGGTACAGGATGTCGTGGCAATCGATGGTTCGACCTTGACACAGCCAATATTCTCTGGAAAAGCAATGCAGAACATCGTATTGAGCGGTGATGCTGTCATCAGTATTCGTGCAAACACCTTCGCCGCAGTCGGTGAAGGAGATGGTGCTGAAGTAACTGTCATGAATCAGTCAGCAGATATCGCCACTGCTGTACGAGAGATGATCGCCAAAGCCAATGAAAGACTCGATGTCGCTGAAGCTGATATCATCATCTCTGGAGGACGTGGAATGCAAGACCCTGTCAATTTCGTCGATCTTGAACGTATCGCTGATGCTCTAGGTGCGGCGGTTGGAGCCAGTCGCGCAGCGGTTGACACTTGGGATGAGATTCCCCACAGCATGCAGGTTGGCCAGACTGGAAAGACTGTGAATCCCAGTCTCTACATCGCTGTAGGTATCAGCGGAGCCATCCAACATTTGGCTGGAATGAGGACCTCGAAATACATCGTTGCCATCAACAAGGATGCTGAAGCACCCATATTCAAGCACGCTGACTATGGTATTGTCTCCACTTGGGAGGAGGCTCTACCGATTCTAGAGTCTGAACTCAAGGCTTTGCTTGGATGAACGCTCCTGCGGTATCATCAAACCAAATGCGGTTGACCAGCCCCCATGGGCGCCGACAAGGACAACAAGAAGGGGATGATTGCAAAGGCGGCTGTTGCTGCTGGATTAGTCTGGAGAGGGGCCAAGATGGTCAAACCAGAGAACCGCGAGGAAATCATGGAAGTTGTGAAAGACCCAAAGGCATGGGGAGAGAAACTCTCGGATGCTTGGGACTGGACCACCATTGAAGCGGGTGAAACCAAGGATGCATTCATCATACTTGCAAAGATTGCATTGGCTCGTAATGTATCTGCAGGAGAGATGAAAGCAACTGCGGAACAACTCGGGGAACTGGGGCTCATCATCCCACCACTCAGAGTCTTCATGTTACCAGGGAGTTGGCTGCTGCTAGGAACACTCTCAAAATTGACTCCGTGGCATCTGATGCCAGAGATCAACCTCCCCGACCTCGACCTTCGCAATGCCATCATGGAACGTTTCGGCAAGGGTGAATCAACAGGATTCGAGAATGAAGCAGATGCTGCACTCAAGGCCCTTGAAGATGAGTGAAACTCAGATTCAGCCCTGCCATCTTGCCCAAGAACCCCCAGATGGGCGGTAATAATTGATGTTGCTTCCAACAGGCCATTCTGTCCATTCATATCCTGCTTCGTCCTTTCTGCCCTGCATTTCTAGAATTCAATGTCAAATTAAAAACTAGACCCAATACTCATTGTTCATGGCCGGCGGAAATACAACGACTGGTCAGAAATCGCAGACACTTCTCTTGCAGAATGAACTCAACGATTGGTATTCTGATAATCAACTCGACATGTCTTGGCTCAACAGTCCATCCAGACATCAATTCCGCTGGCGCCAACTGAATGGTCGTTGGACTAGCAATGAGCGACGAATATCCAGACCTGAACAACTCGTCAAATCCTTTCGAGGAAAAGCGCCGACTGACCTTTATTTTGGCACTGCTGAATGGCTGGAACCAATCGGCTTACCACGGATTCGTGAAAAGCACAAACCAGCACCCATACTACTCGACCATCTAGTCGTCTTCGATATCGACCAGACACCCTTCTGCCATCGTCGTCTGGACAAGGCACGTGCAATAACCGCTGGATTGGTGGACTATCTTGAGAAGATTGAGGGGTTGGAACTTCTCTACATCAGTTACAGTGGTAGCAAAGGCTTCCACGTTGTTCTCAAAGACCTTGAAAGAGAAAAATTCGCCATTGAAGACCCCCGCTTGCGTGAAGAAGAAGTGAAAGTAGCGCGCAAGGAATTACTCAGCGAAGTGCAGTCAGCTGGCTTTCCAGTCGACAAGACCGTCACCGCAGATACTAGACGCATCATCAGATTGCCAGGCTCGATACACGGAACAACAGGTTGGAAATGTACCATTATCGACCGCCAGACTCTCAACAAACCATTGCGCAGATGGATCAATGATATCGAACGACATCCAAAGGCTGTAGAGATGCCCTACTGGGCCAAAGCCAAGAAAATCACCAAGAAGGTGAGCAAGAAATCAACTCCCAGCAAGAACACAGCCCAGGTGATCGACCGCGGCCCATCGGTTATCATGCAGGCAAGCTCACATGTCTCCGGCACCGCTGACCGCTCAGCCTTCATCACTTGGCTTCCAAAATCTTGGGGAGAAAATCGACGAAGCCGTCTATTCAGAGAACTCGAGGACCTCGGATGGGCTCCAGGCCACCACTGGCTTTGTGATGAACGAGAATTGCTGATTATTCCTCTAGCAATTCCCAAGGAACACATGATGCGCCACCTCAAATCACTAGGATTGAACGCTTCATTGTCGCAATTTGAAAAACTCGGTCATAGTTGGACAGGCATATCTCCTCGAAGATGGGAAAACGGCGAACAGGAGTCTGAATTCGAATATCAAGGAGTAATTCCATTCGATGGCGAGCAGGTGAAGATGCCATTCTCCAATCCTCATCTCGAACTGGTTCAGCGCCTAGGTGGAATCGTCGAGATGGATGACCCAAGCAAGGTGGATTTCGCGGGTGATTCTACCTGTACATTACGGGTCGCCAACCACAAGTGAAGATTATAGGCTATATGACAAATCATGATTTGCCTCACAGGGAGCGAGAGCGATGACCGGCGAAGATGACTTCGAGACAGCGCATGACTTCAACCGGCCATGGGGTAGAGGCGCCCCATGGCCATCTTTGGTGATTTGATGGGTTTCTTTGACGCTCTCAAATCCTTGTTCGGAGGTGGAGTTACCCAACATAATCAACCGGCGCCGGTGTACAATGCTGCACCAAGAACTCCACGCAACTCTCACAATCCAAAATGCCAAGAAAATGGCTGCCTAAATCATGTTTACAAAGCAGAACACCCACTTTGTTATGAACATTGGAAGGACAAGAAACGCGAAGAATATTACCACGCAAGAAGCATGAATCGTACGATTGCCCCCAGTGCACAACGTTCCTATGATCGGTTGTTATCATTCCTTTCCAGCCACATGGGAAAACCACTTGAAGAACTCGATGAACAAGGAATCTCTCAGGCACTTAGCTCTGGAATAGGAATGACTGAGGGTGACATCAAGGCATTCCTTGAATCACCAACCACACGTGGACTTCTGGGCTGGACTCCTCGCCATGACCTCAATGGACAAGAACATGAAGGAAATGAATGGGCTGAGCATAACGGGGTCAAGTGGTATCGTCCAAGCAACAAACCTGGGCCTTGGTTGAGGCACGGTTGAATGATTCAACCTCTCTGAAATCATTCTTCTTCGTCTGAAGCAACCTCGAATTCGCAGACCTTGAACACTGGCTCTCCATGTGAAATCGAACCCATGTATTCAGATATCTCATCCTCTAATTTTACTCGAACTTGGAAGAATGTTGGATCATTGGTCCGCCAACGGCGGTGCTTGGCATAGTGATGAACCAATACTGTATATCTTCCAATAGGTGGCTGTTTCCACCACACCAAATTCTCAAGTGGCTCCTTGCTTGTGGGTCTAGCGTTCATGTCCACATCCAGTGTGCCTCCACACGCTGTTCGACGTTTGTTGAAGCAAATTCTCTCCTCACCGGGGGTGACAACATGCAGGTCGAGGTCATTGTGATTATCCCATATCAATGTGACCTGAATGTTTCCAGTTTCTGCTCCTTCGCGCTCAAGACGCATAAGGAACTCCTGTTCTCTCGAATTTGAAGCCATCTTGACCTTCATTCCCTGTAGATGACCAACACTTGCTTGGTTGGCATGCTCGTCGAAGGCAACTTCGAATTCACTGACCCATGCCTCTCTCTCGGCTAATAGTTGGAGGCGGGCTTCCTCTGCCTCTCGCTTGAAATCGACTTCTTCCTCGGGTTCATCCTTGAGCAAATG
>JASMHR010000036.1 GCA_030750665.1 Candidatus Poseidoniaceae archaeon | reverse complement strand
TTCGACGTAATCTCTTCCTTGCTGTTCAGGATACGGATGCCACCCTGAATCACTTTCTTGCTCAAGGTGAATGGAAACACCAACGCAGAACTGCCGAGCAATGGACGCAGTGGGCACAAGCGGGTGCTGCATCCTTGACTGTGACTTCACATCCAGACCTGACTGGACCACTCACCTACGAAGTTGAGGTCTACCAGGGTTGTGTCAGGTACAAACGCGGCTGTAAATTCTGTATCGAACCAAAGAAAGGAGGGCCACTGTGGAGAACTCCTGAAGATGTCATCAAAGAAGTTCAAATCGCCCACGGCAGCGGAGTGGAACATGTTCGGCTGGGAGGGATGACCGATGTCTACACCTACATGGCAGAGGGTGTTGTCGAATTGGAATATCCTACTCCTAATCCTGAACCAATCGCCCAATTACTACACGGATTACGTGAGGATGAACGCCTTGACATCCTCCATGTGGACAATGCCAATCCAAGTATCATTGCTGAGAATCTGGAAGCGGCCACAGAGATTACCAAGACACTCTGTGAAACTCTCTCAGATGGTGCTGTACTCTCCTTCGGCTTGGAGAGTGCGGACCCCGCGGTGCATCAGGAGAACTGGTTGAACTGTGATTCAGAACAACTCAAGACCGCTATTCGACTGATCAACAAGTACGGCAAGGAGCGAGGTAAGAGAGGATTGCCAAGGCTGTTGCCAGGACTGAATTTCATCGCTGGACTCAACGGCGAAAGCGACACTTCGTATGCGCACAACAGGGAATTGCTCCAACAACTGAAGGATGAGGAACTATGGCTGCGTCGAATCAACATCAGACAGGTGGAAGGAGAAGGCTTCCAAGAGGTTCAAGAGGCTCCATTCAGAGAATTCAAGGAATGGGTCAGGGATGAGGTCGATACCCCACTTCTTGAGGAGATGTTTCCGCTCGGCCATGTGCTGAAGCGAGTCCGCTGGGAGAGCCACGACAACCGAATCCGCCTGCCTTCCAATCTTTCATCTGAGCATCTTTCAGAAGATATCCGTGGCAGCAGTGGCGTCACCTTTGGACGCCAGATTGGTGCATACCCAATTCTCATCGGAGCATCATATCACATTCCGCTGGAAAGCGAATCTGACATCGTGGTCACTTCACATGGCAAGAGAAGTATCACTGGAGTTGAGACTGGACACGACATCAACAGCGCTTCACAGGCGCAACTGCAAGCAGTTCCGGGCATCGGTGAAAAGACCGCTTGGAGAATTGTGTCCGAGAGAGCGAAGAGATTGAGAAAGAATCCAAATGGACCGGCATTCAACGACATCTCAGAGGCATTCAACGGTGTTGAAATACCTGAATTCGCTCACCTCATATTCTGATATTCTTGGGTTTGAACTCATGAACCGATACCCCCTCGCATAGGTGATGCAGACAGTTCTCGATGCCGCTGCCAGTCTGTCTCATGATGTGCGTGAAATCGCTGAACGTACATTTTCCTCTTCAGAAAAAATCGGCCTGTTCTACAATCCATTGGAGTATGCCTGGGAGCCGCACTCAGAGTATATCCGTAGATTCGCTGATCTTGGTGCCAAGACCCTCCTGGTAGGCATGAATCCGGGTCATGGAATGGGCAACACAGGAGTTCCATTCGGCTGTCCAGACGAAGTGCGGACCACTCTGAAGATTACCGACCTCGAGGTTGGACAACCTCCTGTCCTCCACCCAAAGAGACCTGTATTTGGACTGGAATGCCCTAAACCTGAGATTTCAGGACGTAGAATCTGGAGTCTGCTATCAGAGATTTACGGAGATGCTGAGCAGATACATAGGAACGTGTACATCACCAACCATTGCCCTTTGTGGATATTCACCCCAGAAGGTGGAAATCTGACTCCAGATAAACTCAACGCTGCAGAAGGAGCGGAATTGCTCGCAAGATGCGACCAACATCTCAGAGAACTGGTGGAACTATTGGATGTTGAACGGATCATTGGAGTGGGCAATCATGCTTACAACAGAATAACTGCACTGAATCTAGGAGTAAAATATGGGAAAATTCCCCATCCAAGCCCTGCTAGCCCCCTTGCCAACCGCAACGGTGGCAAAGATTGGCGGGACTTAGTTAGAGACGTATTGATTCAGGATTGACCGGCCGGACTTTCATAAGTAGGACCGTATTTCGTGAGCCATGACTAACGCAGAGCAACAACGGGCTTGGCCAATCGCAGATGCCCACAGAGATTGGAGCCAACCCGCCGGAGAGGACCCGCGCACACTATACCAGATGCTGATACAAAGCGTCGAAAAATTCGCTGATTTACCATGCCTTGGTTGGATTCAGGAAGCTGGGATGGATAGAATGAATCTGACCTACTCAGAGTTTGCTGACTTGGTTGATGCGGTCGCCTGTGGCCTGCGAGACAAAGGAGTGATTCCTGAAGAGCGAATAGCCTTGATTACTGACAATAGAATGGAATGGGCGGCTCTAGCATATGCTGCCAACAAGATTGGGGCTGCTTATACCGCAATGTACACCCATCAACACGGTAGTGAATGGAAGTACATCATCGATGATGCAAAACCAACAGTCATCGTGGTAGCGGACACCGGAATATTAGACAGATTAGTAGCCAATCTTCCCGACCAAAGCACGGAATGGCCTTCCGGTGGAGTGATTCTACTGGGTGATGAACCGCCCAATGAAATTCCGCCAGAGGGTGTTGATGTTCAGAACTGGAGCGAATTCGTGGCTATGGGCAGAGCCGCAGATAACAACGACAAAGATGGTGGTGATTTCAAGGCACTTGCCACACTTATCTACACCAGTGGGACCACGGGCAATCCTAAGGGAGTCATGCTCTCCAATTGGAATCTCCTCTCAAACGTGATTGCTGTACAATCCGTTTTCGAAATATACGTAGGCGACCGCAATGCAGCGTTCTTGCCATGGGCACATTCTTTCGGCAGTACATTTGACCTGCACTATATGTTGCGCTCAGGAGTACATATCAATCTCATCTCTGACCTGACGAAAATCGCTGATGAATGTCAAGATATCAAACCAGCCTGTCTATTGGCAGTTCCCAGAGTCTGGAACAAATTCCATGACAGAGTGAATTCTCAATTCCAGACCAGTGGTTTGAAGAAATTCATGTCCGGACAAGCAAGACTCTATGCAACCAAGAGGATCAAGAAGGCAGGAATCGATTGTGACGCTGTTCCAGCCAAAGGGTTCAGTGACAAACTCTTCGATAAACTGGTGTGGAAGAAGGTGCGTGCACGATTCGGAGGAAATCTACGCTTCGCACTATCCGGTGCTGCGGCGCTTTCTCCAGATGTCGCTTCTTTCGTCCAACAGGTTGGTTTCGCCTGCTACGAGGGATACGGTCTGACCGAAACCTCGCCTCTGGTCTGTGCGAACGGCTGGATGGGTAAAGGAAAATCGCGATTATACACTGTCGGCAAACCAATCAGTGGAGTAAAGGTCACCATAGATACCAGTGTTTGGGATGATCCTGACAATCCAGACTATGGAGAAATTATTGTTCATGGACCAAATGTCATGCAAGGATATTGGAACAACCCAGAAGCGACAGCGGAGGTGATGACCGCCGATGGAGGTTTCCGCACTGGAGACCTTGGAACCATGTCAGAAGATGGATATCTATCAATAACTGGCCGTGTGAAATCCCAATTCAAACTTGAAAATGGAAAATACGTTTCTCCTGCCCCTCTTGAGGAGAATCTCAAGCTATCTCCTCTCATTGAACAATGCATTCTCGATGGCCGCAATCGAAAGAATACCTATGCTATCATACATCCCAACAAAAAGGTGCTCATGGACTCCATCAAAGCCGTTGGACTGCATATCTCAGGAGAATGGAGTGACATATGCAAAGATCCTGCAGTTTGCTCATGGTTACTTGATGAATTGCGCGAAAATCACCTCAAAGAACCTGCTTGGAAAGGATATGAGATTCCAAATGCTTTGATTTTGGATCATGAAGAATGGAATACTGACAACAATCTACTCACTCCAAGTCTGAAAGTCAAACTGAGAAATCTGCTTGAGCGACACGATGATGCGATCTCTTCACTACCTTCGTGAACAGATTCAAGATTTAATTCGTGGTTTCATTGATACTGTCCGTCCCGTGGTTTATTTACTTCCGATTATGTTATTCCTCAAATGACCGAGCCTTCTGAAGACAACGCACCGGCTGGTGAGCCGCGAGAACGTTCAATCCTCGCAACTCTCAAAGAACGCCCATTGGGCATCGGATTATGGATTGGAATCGTGTTTGGTGCCTTGAATGCCATAATGCTCGGAATACCCATGCTGGCATCCATGGCAATTGGTGGATTATTGGGTTTCTTGGTCTGTGCCTTTGGTTGCCCACATATGCGTTCTAGAATGAATGCAAGGCGTCAAAGGAAGAGAGAACTGCTGTTGCCAGAAAGTAAACGGGTTCGTGCAACTTCAGTATTTTCTGCCTTCGATTGACCGGCAGACCCTTCAACACCATCCTGACCGCCGAATCGGGAGAGTCATGGACAGACAGTTGATCAAGGTCGATGAAGTCTCTCGTTCCTTTGGAGCAGTGGATGTTCTCAAAGACATCTCCTTCAATGTTAATGAAGGCGATAGGATTGGAATTGTCGGCCACAATGGTTCTGGAAAGACCACCCTGCTCAACACTATCAGTCATCGCAACCAAGACCTTGGAGACATAGAATTCAGTGAAGGCCTCAGAATCGCTTATTTGACTCAGATTCGCGACATCGATGACGATGCCAGTATTGAGGAGGAGTTAGCTCGCAAAGGTAGGCAATTCCTTGAACTCGAAGAAGAGATTACAGGCATTGAGGAGCAGATGGGAAAACCTGAGTTCTATGATGGCGAATGGCAACCAGTGCTTGACCGCTATGCAGAACTGCAGCAGATGCTTGCAAGCAGCGGGGGGGCAAATGTCGCTGCAAGAGCAGGCTCCATCCTCAAGCGATTGGGACTGGGTCATCATCCTCTAGACATGAAAGTGAATTCCCTATCTGGTGGAGAGAGAGCGAAATTGGCTCTGGCAAGACAATTGGTCGGGCTTGATGGAATCGATGTTCTATTCCTCGACGAGCCAACCAACCACCTTGACATAGAAACAACCGAATGGCTCGAAGGCTTTCTGCTCGAATTCCCAGGGGCTATGATGATAGTCAGCCACGACCGATACTTCCTCGACAAGGTCTGCAACAGAATCATCGAGATCGAGAATCATCTCGTCTGGCAGTACACTGGAAACTACAGTGAACATCTACGTCAGAAAATCGCTAGTGAAGCAGCCCTTGGAGACATGATTGCAACCGTCGAGAAGAAGATCAAGAGTACTTTGGGTGCTTTACAACACATGAAACGAAACAACAAATACGACAAATCAATTTCTGCCAAGCACAAGATGCTAGAGAGGCTACAACGTCAGCGTAAGGCTCTGAAAGCAAGAGTCCCACAGAAGCGAAAAGCGATGCGATTCAATCTGGAATCGGTGGACAAGGCATCGATGGATGTTCTTGAACTGAAACAGGTGAGCAAGAGATATGATGGACTTGAGAAAGCGATACTGGATACGGTTGACCTTTCAATCTCTAAAGGCCAAAGGATTGGGCTCGTGGGAGGAAATGGTTCTGGAAAAACTACCATGTTGAAGATGATCAACGGTGATGAAGAAGTCACGGGGGGCGAACTGGAAGTGAGCCCTGGTGTAGTTCTCGGCTATTTCCATCAGGATCATCGAACCTTGGATTTTGGACTCAACCCAGTTCAACAGATTCAACGCTTACGCCCGGATATGGAATATGGCGACATCCGTGCTGCTCTAGGTAGATTCCAATTTGCCAAAGGACAGGTTGACACAAAACTGGCTGACTTATCCGGAGGAGAGAGAGCAAGGGTTGCATTGCTCAAATTGTTGCTTGAGGATAATAACATGTTGTTGCTAGATGAGCCAACGAATCATCTTGACGTTGATGCCAAGGAGAGTCTGGAAGATGCACTATCAGAATACGAAGGAGTCATCATGACAGTCAGTCACGACCGTTGGTTCCTTGATCAAGTGGTCAACTGGGTACTCGAATTGAAAGAAGGTAGTATCAAGATGTTCAGAGGTAATTACAGCAACTACGTCTCCAATCGCTGAGCGAGCACCTTGGCGAGATATAGTGGAATATCTGAAGCAACCATTCCAGGTCCAAGTTCCGTTTCCGCCATTTCACCGGCCCTGCGCATCAACCATGCAGCAAGTCTGGTTGCAGACCATGGAGACATCCCTACCGCCATCAGCCCGCCTATGGCACCTGCGAGTAGGTCTCCTGTTCCACCCATCGCCATTCTAGGAGAGCCTCCTTCACAGACCGAGTAACGTGCTCCAAGGCCAAACAATTCGTCGAGTTCTCCAGTACAGATCAAAGCAGCATTCTCCTCATCAACTCCATTCGTTTTCCACAGGGAATATTTCAGTGCTTCCGTGAACATCTCATATGGGGAAACCTGTCCCATCCAGGTCTTGAATTCCTTCAAATGGGGTGTCGCCACTCCCACTAGGTCCACCGGCCAGGAAGCAATCGGCATTGCATGGATGGCGTCGGCATCAATGACTGTTGGAATGCCTTTGCTGGCGGCGTGTACCAATATTCGTCGAACTGCAGCAATTGTCTCATCATCGGTTCCCAATCCAGGACCAATCACCAATGCCTGCACTCCCCTTCCTGCCTCCATTCTCTCTACAATCCTCTCAACACTGACTATGCTCAAATGGTCCTTGTCGGGTAATATCTCTGGGATGATCTCAGCCGGCCAATCGGCTCTTTGGGCAGCATTCTCAGGCATCGCCACATGAATCAAATCAGCACCCATTCTTGCAGCCGCCATTCCCGCCAGTAATGGAGCGCCATGATATGGGCCACCACCAACGACCAAAACGCGACCTCTGTCGCCCTTCTTTGCGTCCGACGAGAGTGGAGGGTAACGAATCAAATCCCCAGGACCGGGGTCAACCGTTTCTTGCGGCCAAGGTAACTCTGCAACTCTGATGGGCCCAATACCTGGAGCAACATTTCCATTTTCCAGAGTGAGCCCTATTTTATCCGAATGAAAGGTCAGGGTCCAATCTGCAATCATTGTACGTGAACTACCCCAACCTGTTGGAACATCACATGCCAATACGGAAGGAAACCCTACCTCGAATCTTGAATCCAACCAATCCATCACTTCAGCGATACAACCTCTGGGAAGGGCGCTCTCACCCGGGCCGCCTTGACCCACTCCCAGCATACAATCTACCAGCAGAAGGATTCGGCGATCAGTTGGCAGAGGAAGAGACCAGCGCCCAGAATCCCAGACGTGTATTGGAATCCCCCCCTCTATCAATCTAGCACGAACTATTCTAGAGGCAAGCGTCTTCTGTTCCCCATGAGTTGCAAGAACTCTTACCTGAATCTCGTGATTCTGAGCATGTGTTGCAAGGAATTCTTCTGCAGCAACAAAACCATCTCCTCCATTGTTCCCCGACCCACAGAGGAACCATACCTCCCCCATCTGAGAAATATTGTTCGTGTAATGACCGACTTCCTGTGACAGAGCCTTACCTGCAGCCATCATCAAGTCCAGTTCATCTACTCCCAAAGCGACTGCATTGACATCGAAGACCTTGGCCTCCTCCCAATGCATCGTCCATCTGGCTCCAGCCATGTTCTCGTCGACCGACGCCACACGTCTTGTGCCTTGATACTAACTGAGAGCAGTCGATGGTTTGTTGAACCGACCTTCATTCGGTCACTCATGCTGGCTGAGGAGGAGGGCGGGGGCTTCACCACCTCTACAGGGCCAGTACGAGTCATTACTGCCGCCTCCTTGTTCGATGGACACGATGCCGCCATCAATGTCATGCGACGCCTGATTCAGTCCACTGGAGCCGAAGTGATTCATCTTGGTCACGACCGCTCCGCCAAGGATGTTGTTGATTGCGCCATACAGGAAGATGTCCACGCTGTCGCCCTTACGTCATATCAAGGTGGACATATGGAATACTTCACCTATATCCGTCGGTTACTCGATGAAGCAGGTTGTCAGCACGTACGCATTTTCGGTGGTGGTGGTGGCACCATCACTCCACCTGAGATGAGAGACCTTCACGCCAGCGGAATTTCTCGAATCTATTCGCCCGACGATGGCCGCAGCATGGGACTGATGGGCATGATTCACGACTTGATGGAGAATGCATCCGAAGTCGATCTTACCACAGACCTGAGAATGGCAACCCTTGACGGTCCTGTCACACCAGAAGACATGGCCAAGGTCGGATTGCTTCTCACACTTTCAGAAAGTGCTTCTGCTGAGGTATTCTCTTCCACACTGAATAAATGTAGGTCGAATGATACAGATGTTCCTGTCATCGGTTTCACAGGAACCGGAGGTGCCGGAAAGAGTAGTCTACTCGATGAATTGATGTTGAGGATACTTCGAGACAATCCAGACAAGAAAATCTGCTTACTATGCGTGGACCCAACTCGAAAGCGAACCGGTGGTGCCCTGCTCGGCGACCGTATCCGAATGAATTCACTGTCGAACAACAACCTGTTCATGCGCTCGCTGGCCAGTCGTGGTAGCGGCTCCGAAATCAGTTCCAACCTAGATCAAGCGATTGAGGTGGCCAAAGCGGTTGGATTTGACCTCATCTTCTGTGAAACCAGTGGAATTGGTCAAGGCAGCGATGCCATCACTAGCGTTGCAGACCACTCGCTCTATGTGATGACTGCCGAATTCGGCGCACACACACAACTGGAGAAGATCGAAATGCTTGATGTTGCGAATCTCATTGTTCTCAACAAATACGAGAAGAGAGGTAGTGAAGATGCACTTCGGGCAATCCGTAAACAGGTGAGACGGAACCGCAACATGTTCGATGAAGCAGATGAAGACCTTCCCGTTGTCGCTACCATCGCCAGCCAATTCGCTGACCCAGGCGTTGATGTGCTGTGGAAGAAACTAGCCGCAATTGTGGAATTCAACGCCAGTGAACCAATTGGATTGATTGGAGAAAGGAAAGGTGTTATTCCTCCTGAAAGAGTCAATTATCTTTCAGAGATTGCATCCTGTGTTCGCGAATACCATTCAACAAGTCAGGAAGTAGCAGCCAAACTCCGTTTGATACAGCATCTTGAGACTGCGGCCCGCGAAGTCCCAGAAACTGGGGGGGACCTGTTTGAGCAGATCAATTCCATTCTCACCGAAGTCACAGATGCTCGCAACTCAGTGTCGGAGTTCCGTGCTCTTGCAGAACAATACGCCTCTGGCGAGTACACATATCATGTCAGAGGTAAGCCATTCAAGGTAGAGACCAAGACTGAGAGTCTATCTCATCAAATGATTCCACGTGTCGCCCTACCAAAAATGAATGATGATGGTGACCTCTATACTTGGCTGAACCGAGAGAATGCACCAGGGCATTTCCCATTCACAGCCGGTGTATTCCCGTTCAAGCGCACAGATGAACTCAGTGCACGAATGTTCGCAGGTGAGGGTGAAGCCGAGAGGACCAATCGCAGATTCCACCTCCTGAGTCAAGGTCAGGATTACGTCCGACTCTCGACGGCTTTCGATAGTGTGACACTGTATGGCCGCAATCCAGACAAGCGCCCTGATATCTGGGGCAAGGTCGGGAACTCCGGCGTCAGTATCGCCAGCGTCGATGATGCAAAGCGTCTGTATTCCGGATTCGACCTTTGTGATGCCAACACCAGTGTATCAATGACCATCAATGGCCCAGCACCAATCATTCTTGCATTCTTTCTCAACGCGGCAATCGACCAACAGGTCGAACGTCATCTACAATTGAAGACCGATGCTTCGGGATACCGCGGAGAACTACCTGATGGGCACGACGGCTCTGGCCTTGCAACCATCAACGGACGAGGAGATGGATTGGTCGATGCAAGTACATATGCTGAGATCAAGGCACACACATTGCAAACTGTGCGCGGAACTGTCCAAGCTGATATCCTCAAGGAGGACCAAGCCCAGAACACCTGCATCTTCTCAACTCCATTCGCACTCAAATTGATGGGTGATGTACAAGAATACTACATCGACAATGGAGTGCAGAACCACTACTCTGTAAGTATCAGTGGATACCATATTGCTGAAGCAGGTGCCAATCCCATTACTCAACTCGCTTTGACTCTCGCCAATGGATTCACCTATGTCGAATACTACCGAAGCCGAGGAATGGATGTGAATGAATTCGCACCGAATCTCTCCTTCTTCTTCAGCAATGGACTAGATGCTGAGTATACGGTCATCGGCCGCGTTGCCCGGCGTATCTGGGCGGTTGCGATGCGCGACCTCTACGGTGCTGGAGAACGCTCTCAGAAACTGAAGTATCACATCCAAACCAGTGGCCGTAGCCTGCATGCTCAGGAAATAGACTTCAATGATATCCGCACCACCCTTCAAGCCCTGCTCGCCATTCAGGACAATGCAAACAGTCTGCACACCAATGCCTATGATGAAGCCATCACCACTCCAACTGAAGAATCAGTGCGACGGGCCCTCGCAATCCAGTTGATTGTCAACAAGGAAAGCGGCTGGACCAAGACCGAGAACCCGATGCAAGGCTCATTCATCGTCGAAGAATTAACCGATCTGGTCGAAGAGGCTGTTCTCCAAGAATTCGAAGCACTCAGCCGAAGAGGCGGTGTTCTTGGCGCCATGGAAACCATGTATCAACGTGGAAAGATCCAGGACGAAAGTATGTACTATGAACACCAAAAACACGATGGCAGCTTACCTATCGTCGGAGTCAATACCTTCCTGAATCCAAATGCCAAAGCCTTCGATGCCTCAAGTGCGGATGAATTCGATATGGAACTCGCCCGAGCAACACCAGAGGAGAAGCAAGCCTGTCTTGAAAGAATCCAAGCGATTCCTCGCGACGAAGAAGCACTGACTCGCCTCCAGAAAGTTGCTCGTGAAGGTGGAAATGTATTCACTGAATTGATGGAAACCACCAAGGTTGCTTCACTAGGCCAGATAACCAAAGCACTGTTTGCGGTCGGTGGCCAATATCGACGCAATATGTGAAACAGGTGTACCATTGGTTTGAAGAGGGTGAACTGTGATTCAATACCATGCGAGAGTCAACCACTGACCTTAACGAATCCGCTGCCGAACAAACACAACAGCCGACTGCAAGCCAGATATTATCCAAGGTCTACAAACGGATCGTCAGTGAACGGCGAATTCACAGAGCCATCACCAATCATGTCAGAACTCTCAACAAGGAAAAGGAAGATGATGTCTGGAAAATGGTCATACTCTGATCAACGCTGACACAAAGAACAGTAGAAAGTGCTTCTACCACCCTGTACCATCCGTTTCACCACCCCGCGGCATTGTTCAGTGACACAATTCTGGCCTTCGCGGTCATAGACGCGGAACGAGGCTGGAAAATATCCCAAATCACCTTCAACTCCAGCAAAATCCTGCAAGGTTGAACCCCCCACTTCAATCGAAGCGAGAAGTATCTCCTTGATTGCCACAACCAACCTCTCTGCACGCCTACCAGAAATCGTGTATGCCTTACGACGTGGTGAGATACCAGTCATGTGCAAAGCCTCACAGACATAGATATTCCCGAGACCAGCAACATTGTGCTGGTCTAGCAATGCCGTCTTAACCGGGCTCTTCTTTCCTTTCAACGCCGTCTGCAGACCAACTCCATCGAATTCATTGCTCAATGGTTCTGGGCCAAGATGTTCCAGCAGTTTATGCTGCCCGATACTGTCTGAATGCAGGATATCCATTATTCCGAATCGGCGGTGGTCAGTATAGACGATCACAACTCCATTCTGCAAGCCAAAGACGACATGGTCATGCTTTCCATGCCCATCCCCTCCACGTGCATTCACAGATTCAGCAGGAAGTCCGCTCTCGTGAATGGTGAACCTTCCACTCATCCCAAGATGACAAAGCCAAGTCAGGCCTCCCTCCAGATGGATGAGGAGATACTTGGCCCGCCTGGTCATATCGATGATTCGTAGACCTTCTAGACGTTCGCCCATGGATTCAGGGAACGGAAATCGTAACCCTTCTCGTCGAGTCTCGACCCAATCAATGGTTTGATTCAATAGATGTCTGGACAAGCCACGTTTCACAGTCTCCACTTCTGGGAGTTCGGGCATCGATGTCACTCCGCAAGCAAGGTGCGAACATCCTCAAGAACTAATTCTGGCATCCATTCAGCCCCATTCCACAAAATTCTCTGATTCAAATCTCTATCGAGTAAGAATGTAGGTTGTTGATGTGCAATGTCATAATTCTCTTCACTGGTAGGTGAGATGAAGATGTAATGATCAACTAGTACTCCAAGAACCACTGAATCATTTCCTGTCAGATGTATCCAATCATATCCACGCTCAGCACTCCAGTTACCTAGTACTTCTGGAGTATCTCTCCATGGATCCATAGTCACGGACACCGCCTGTACCTGTTCTTTTTCCTCATCGCTCATTTGTTGTAGGACCCATTGAACATTTGCCGAAACGATTGGACAAGTCTCAGTGCAATGAGTAAATGTGAATAGAAGTATCACCACTTTGCCACGTGCATTTTCAAGGCTCCAATTGCCTCCAGCAGTGCTTGTCAAGTTGAAACCATTGTCCGGCTCGGTGTTCAATACCTTCCCATTGAACTTGATTTCTTCAGATACAAGTTCGTTGTGACCTAGACAACCAGCGCTGAGGATAGTCAATACCACGCTGAGTACCAACAGTCTGCGCATGAACACAACCAAAGGTGGTTAGATTTGAAGGATTGCCTACACCATCCGACACACGAACAGCATGTGATGCTCCTCAAAACCTGCTAATTCAATATTCTCAACAAGTTCCAATCCGGATTCTGATAATCTCGTTGCGACCTTGTCGAACAAGGCTCTCTCTCCTTCGCCATCCCATCTTTCACTCGCCGCCTTCAACGAGAAAAGCCCGAGGCCTCCAGTGCGAAGAAAACGTTCACAAGCATTGAGAAAAATATCCACCTGACTGGCCTGAGCAACATCCTGAAACAACCAATCCGCCCTGTATGGCATCAGTGCTGCAATCATTGAATGTTTGCGAGCATCGGCCAACAGAGGTATCAAGCCTGGGCGTGAACGTGCCAGATGATTGAGGTCCCGCAGACATCTTGGCGCTAGATCAACCGCCACCAATCGACCGCCACGATGATTGTCAGCACCACAGACGATGTCGTGCAAGTGACTGACTGTGGTTCCATGTCCTGCACCTAGATACAGTACTCGTGAACCTGCCTTAGGCAATAGGCTGATTTCTTCGTTCTCTGTTCTCACCAATCCGGCTCCAAGTTTTGAACGCCGTGGATCCCATCGTCGCCATTCTTCCAGACCCCCTCTGCGCAATGTCTCACCGTAGACATCTTGGCCAGGAGTGGCATTCTCGGTCCATGCAGTTCTACCCTGAAGTCGTAATCCGGGCATCATCTCCTTGCCGAATGGCCTGCGACTTCCTCGCCTTTTCGCCATTCCAATACCTCAACGACGCTTGCCAGGAGGTGGGTCTTGATGCGTGGCACGAATCTCCTCGACCCGTTGTTCCACCTCAGTAACTTTCTCATCGCTCCACAATTGGCCGGAAAAGGCATCACATCGGGATGCAACACTGGCTTTTGCAGCCAACATTCTCGACACCTTTCCCCTTATCCACCATGGAGACCTGGATATCCATGGATGCATGAAGATATGTCCGTGTTTGGGTGGAGGTGTACCATTGTGAAGGTGGCTGAAGAAGGCCTTCTCAGCTCCAAGTATCTGAACAGTACCAGCAGGCAGGCGCGCCAACCTCATTCGGCCATGAGCAGAAACACAAAGTCTCGCTGCCAGCAGGGGCCCAAGCAATTTCGACAGAGATGGAAGGTGCTCCGTAGCAAGTACCCTAATTGCATCCTCCATCCGATCAAGTCTAGACCTGCAACCCCTGACCATATCAGCCCACGAAACCATCGAGTTCCACTCTGAATCACCAGGACCGCTCTCGGGTAATTGAGCAGACAATTCTTCGGATAGATTCTGTAGAGAGGTCGATTCTGCGATGATTCGAGCCAAGCGAGAGCGGTCTCGTTCAACCCTTGCAGTTGGCAGGAACAATGCTGTCCATTCAACCAACCTTGACTCCATGGTCAACCAAGCAGCACGCAACTCCTCACTTGCACTGAGAAGATGCTCCAGTCGACGGTCAGGGTCACCGGCTGCCTTGGCAACACCGGCTTCTGAGAGAGAGAGGGCGGCTTCATCGAAAGCATTCTGCATCTCTTCATCGGGCTGAGGGAATTCATGGGCCGGTAATTGTGGGTCACCAGCCATGTGTACGCAAGCATCAGGCCATCTCTCTTCGAGGCGACGGGCTTCAGTGGTAATTCCTCCGTTTCCAATCAGGTCAAGTCTGTCAATAATCAAGGAATTAGACATCTTTCCAGACCATGATTCTTCATCGAGGATTCTTCCTTTATCGTCTATGACCAAAGCCACACGCCAGTCAAAGGCTATCCACACCACGAAGGGGCGAAGAGAACTCACAAAAAAAGGAATGGGAGGAAATATATGGAAAGATAGGCTGAATTACAAATCCAATCGTCTAAATGTGATAACCTCTCCGCTGATAATCTATGTTCTGTCCTGAATGTGGTACATTGGCGTTCCCTGACGCTGCGGGAAACATCAATTGTACGAATTACAAGTGCAATTATCAAGGCGATGCACAAAATGAGTTCACCCTCGAGGATGGAACCAAGGTGAACTTGGCAGAAACCACATCCAGTTCAAAGGCAGAAACGCGAGAATACGAAGTCATTGATGATGCGGACATGCTATTCGGGGTTCTGACCACCGACTCATACATTTGTCCGAAGTGTGACTGTAGTGAGGTCTTTTCTGAATTACGCCAAACCCGCTCAAGTGATGAACCAGAAACTCGATTCCTCACCTGCAAAGACTGCAAACACGGCTGGCGAGAGTACTGAGTGTTTTCTCAGAACAAGTTACTGACTGGCTCAATAAGGGGGCAAGACCCTGAAAGCAGGTTTATGGACCCCCCTAGGCAGCAGATAAGGGTAGGGAGAGGGTGACGTGCTGAACATAACAGCGAGACAAGAATTGATGAGGACTATCTTTGACACGCTTAACGTAGTGGTTGAAGAAGCAAGACTCGATTTCAATGAGCATGACCTCGAAGTCAGAGTGGTTGACCCCTCTCATGTTGCGATGATTAAAATGACCATTCAGTCGGCAGCATTCGACGGTTGGGAAGTAGACGAGAAATCATTGGGTCTTGAACTTGGAAAGATGCGAGAACTACTATCGCTTGGAAACTCAGGAGATTTGATTGAACTTCGGCATGATGAAAACGAAGGCCGAATCCACATCAGCATGGGCAAAATAGACCGAGTTATTCGCCCACTGGACCAGTCCACTGTTCAACCCCCAAACGTTCCAGATCTAGAACTTCCGGCCAGTGTCACGCTGACTGGTGAAGATTTATCGAGAGCATTTCGTGCAGCCCGCCAAGTCGGTGATTTGGTGAACATATCTCTCAGTAGCGA
>JASMHR010000035.1 GCA_030750665.1 Candidatus Poseidoniaceae archaeon | reverse complement strand
AAGGAATATTGAATGGGAAACTTTTGAATACGGACCGAATGAACGGAATATCACTGGATGGGGTTTCTGGATGTCCGAAAGGTCGCGCAAATTGGTCGTCGAGGGCGGCGAAAAGGTGGTTGATTTCAATATCAAGGCCTTCAAGCCTGCGCCAGCACAGGGCATCGATGATGCTGTAGAAATCATGCGCGACGGAATGATGTTCAGATATCAGCCCAAGACATTTGAGGAATCTCACGTTTCTATGTTCGAGAAAGAGTTTGCCGAGCATCTTGGTAGTAAGCATGCAGTAGCAGTCAACTCCTGCGGCTCTGCAATGTTCATCGCCATGAATATAGCGGGGGTGAATCCTGGAGACAAGGTGTTGTCAAACGCCTTCACATTTACCGCTGTGCCATCTGCTATTCATCACGCCCGTGCTCATCCAGTATTTGTGGAATCCACGGATGAGTGGGGATTGGATGTTGAGGATCTGGAGAGGAAGGTCATTGAATCAGGGGCGAAAGTATTGCTGATGTCGTATATGCGAGGGCACGTTCCTGACATGGATACAGTGATGGAAATTGTTGAGCGACATGGATTGTTCTTCATAGAAGATTGTGCTCATGCATACATGACCTCATGGGGTGGCACACCCTTGGGTCGATTCGGCCAAATAGCCTGTTTCTCTACCCAATCCTCCAAAGGGCTTTCCTCAGGAGAAGGTGGGATTCTGACTACTGACGTGCAAGAATATGCAGCCAAGGCGATTCTCTATGCAGGTTCTTACGAGGAGCGTTGGAATAGACATCATGGCATGGATGCGGAGATGATGGGTCGTCTTCAGAATGAGATACCTGGTTATTCTATGAGAATGACAGAGGTGACCGGTGCATTGCTACGTCCGCAGATTCCACGATTGCATGAGATTCATGAGATCCATAAGAGCAATTACCGACATCTAGAAGGTATCTTGGAAGGCCATCCTAACATCTTGGTACCAAAGCCTCATTCCAAGGCTGAGTATTACTGCGACACCATGCAATTCCACTTGCAGGGGCTGAGTAGAGAAGATTCAGACCATTTCATTGAATTGATGGCTATGGAGGGAATAGGTATGCAGATTTTTGGAGTTGATCGAAATGCTCGTGATTTCCGAGAATGGCACTATCTTGGAGGAGATGAGGTAGTGGACCTGCCGCGAACAATTCAGAACATCGAGTTTGCATGTGACCTTTCATTGCAGCCGCATCTGGATACCAGTCACATGGACATCATCGCTTCGGTCATGTTTGATGTTCTCGATTACATCAACAATGGTTGAATCAAAGATGTTCATCCAGGAATGAGAGAACTTCTACTCTCATTTCTGGGATTTCAACATGTCCGATATCTGGATAGCGTACAATGCGCCAGTTCTCAGCTTTGCCATGTTCGGAATACACCTTGCACAGATGTTTGTCAATTCTCTCTAGACCATGAGGTGGAGTCAGGGGGTCGAGGTCTCCTGCCAATGCCAGCCTTGGGCGGGGGGCGATGAGGGCGTTGATTCGAGAGGTGCTCCAGCCTTCTTTGAGTAGGTTGGGTACGAAATAGTAGACGCTGTGTCCATTCAGATTATTGGTTTCCACAAGAGCATCGAAATCACTCAGACAGCAAAGGTCGATACAGACTTTGATGCGTTCATCGAGTGCTGCACACCACCATGCCATCGTGCTCCCCATCGAGAGCCCCATGGTAGCAATGCGCTTTCCATCGAGCAGCGGATGTTGTTCAATGAAATCCACAGCACGCAGATTATCGTATACCATCAATCCCCACATGACCTGTCCATTCCACAGCATTCGCTTGAAGGTTGCAGCCTCATGGTCATGGTTCCTCTCGCCGAAGACGAAGGTATCAATTCCGACCGAAGCAATTCCCCGAGCAGCCAAAACTCCTCCGTATGGAGGGTCGAGAATGGCGGGTCTGCCAGTCAGCAATTCCTCTTTGCCGTGCTCATAATGACCACCGTGTGCATGATTGTAGAGAACCACTGGGAAGGGCCCCTCGCCTTCAGGAAGAATCACTAGGATGGGGACGGCTTCGATTCCTCCGAATTCGATTTCCCAGCGTTGAGTGTTGAGTCCATGTTCAATCTGTTCACTGACCAAGATTGTTGACAATGGAGTGTTTGGGTCCGGCAAGTCTCCCAGTAAGGAAATCAGTTCAAGGCGCTGTTGTTGTTGATTCAGTATTTGGTCTTCCATAGACTTCCCCCCAGTTCCTCCAATTCATCCGATTGCGGATGTGCCGCATTGTGATAATTGGTGAATTCGCCGAAGTACAATTCACCATCAATGTCGAAGAGGTCAAGTCTCGTGTAATCGACATCTTCGCACAATTTCTCTGCGACTTCGACCATTTCCTCTATGTATTCTGGAGAGAACCTCTCATGCAGGTGCTTCAATTCTGAGATTGCAGGAAAACGGGGATTTGATTGCTCGATAATAGTGCCATCACTGCGATATATTGATTGCCGATGCTCGGTGAATCTCCCTACATCTATCTGAATCCATCCAACCTTGCCATGGAATACATGGAACTTCACATCATCCGGCAAGGCTCCATCGACCGTCAGCATCTCCTCAATCATGACTCCAGCAGGAGATATCTGTTGTGTTGCCCATTCGAGTTCCATCGCATATCTCTTCTTCAACAAGCGTGATAGTTTTCGTTCCATCCAGTTCCTAGAAACTTTCTTTCCTCGGTGGTCATTTCCATTATCAATGACCTTGTAGAGTTCGCCAATGCTCATCTCTGCAGCCACTTCCTTCAATGGTTCATCTGAGTTGTTGATGAAATAGATGCCATCTCCAGACCAGTGATTCGTTTTGATGACGTACCTTTTAGGAAGTTCACTCCATGGAATATTAACCGGCCTATCCGTAGACCACCAAAGCAGTTCAGGAACTTTGCAGGCTCCCTTACTGAGCACATATTCACGGGCCTTGTATTTGTCTTCAAGGGTCACCAACAAGGGATTGCGGTCATTCAGCATTCTTCGATATAGTTTCTGCGAGTATTGATCTTTCTTGCTCTCATCATGTTTCAACCATTCCAGTTTCTCCTTCTTCTGGAATGGCCACATCTCGTTCACTCAGAAGTTGCCCGCCGGTCTCGGGTTTCAACAATTCCCCTCTTGATGTACACTATCTCAGTGAGCGAGGAACTCAATGCGAGGGGCGAACCTTCAAGGGCGGCCCATCGCTCGAACGATAATGAGGTGGACAGTATCAGAAGTCTGGTTCTCAGGGCACTGTTGGTCATCGTCTGTTCAATGTCGTTGATTGCCCCTGCTATCGCGAGTTCTGATGGCCCGCCGGGTGAGAATCTTGAGCAGGATGCAACGGTTGACTTCGGTTGTACCTGTCACGGTGGTGCAATTTCATCTCCAACAGTTATTGTGAAGATAAGCGGCGTACCTCAGGCCTATGAAGCCGGACAGACTTACAACTTCACTATCTCATTATCGCATGAAAGTAACGCCGAGGGTGGGTTCCTGTTGACTGATAGAGGTAGTGGAAGTTTCACCGTCATTGAGGAGGAAGGAGTCAGAGGGGCGCCGAGTGACTCGGATTCAGTTTCACATTCAACGTTAGGAAATGACTGGTTGGTTCCATGGACAGCTCCCCTGAGTGATGTAGGTGACGTTCACTTCTCATTGGTTGGTAATGCTGTCAATGGTGCCAACGGAGCAGATGAAGGGGATGCTTGGAATATTCTAACTTTCAGCATCGCTTCACCAGGGACCGCCACAGTTTCAGATGGAGAGGAATTGTCTCTTCGCACTATCTCGGTTGGAGATTATGACAATCTGTTCAAGCAGGAAGAGGATGCAGAAGCATTGGAAGCCGCAAGGCAGGAGGAGATGTCGCATCAATACTTCAAGTTCGGCAATCTCTACTATTGGAGCACACTCAGCATCTTGATTATTGCAGCCGTAGTGCAGGGTGAATTCTATGAGCGCCGTTTCGGCGGTGGTCCAGAACATCTCGATTTGCGGTTGGCAGTTCCGCAAGGCATCCGAAGAGGCCTCCTGTTCATCGGCCTCTCATACTTCTTCTTCTGGACATTGGATAGTGGCAAGGAGTATGGTTGGCCATTGGTCACAGGAATGTTGGCACTATGGGCTGGATACGGTGTTTATCGAACCTATTCCCAAGCCAAGGCACCTGCCAAGTTGGAAGACATGTTGTGACCGTAGTGGTCATGATGCTGTGGTCTCTCGCCCCGTTTGATGACAACCGGCTTGCGCCTGTCTGGTGATTCCGACCAACCCATGTCATCACATCTCGATGAATTGACAGGAAGAGCGGGATTATTGCTGTTCGCGCTGATGTCCTCATCGTTGCTGTGGATGTGGTGGATCGATGATGTATTGGCACAATATCTACAACTCCTTTCACCCTGTTCAATCGAAGAATGCCTATCGGTTTATGCACCGGCAGAGTGGGTAGCAATGCGATGGTTGTCAATAGTGCTCCTTGGCCTGGTGAGTATTATTCCAATCATTTGTTGGCAGGCGCTCTCATTCGCTAAACCTGGATTACTACCACGAGAGCGACGTTGGTTGGGTTTCTTCATCATTCTTGGTGGCGGATGCGGAATGTTACTCATTGCCATGACAATGGCTTGGTTGTTGCCATATCTCATGCTGATTGGGCATGAATCGGGAGCCACAGCAGGAGTAGTCGCTTCTTATGATGCGGTGGAGATGTTGCGACTTTCCTTGGCTGTGGCAGCGGTTGAACTAGTGGTCCTGCTTGCACTGATGGCTTCTATCCTAGCAGGTGTCACCGGTTTGATGTCCGAGTCAAATGTCACCTGGTGGCGTTGGCGCCTACATGGTATCTCACTATTTCTGATTTGGGCGGCCATTCCTTCCCACCTGACGGGTGTGAGATTGCTGACGATGATTGTTTCTAGTACAATGTTGGAAGCATCTATTCTTCCATTCACAAGTTCGTTGTTCGTAAGTCGTGCCCTCCCTCCCGGTGAAGGCATCCTTGATGCTGAAGGTGGACTGCGGAGGATGGCGGTAGTTTCCTGCATGTGTGCAGGTGCTTGCCAACTAGATGCAGGTGCATGGCTGCCGGAGTCGATGGCGTCGCATCAGGCCAATGCCCTATGTCTCTCCGCTGATGAAAGAGATGAATTGATCGAGGAAGCAAGATTCCAGAGATGGACAGATATCCTGATAACAGGTTGTGACTCGACCCCATTGCCCGAACATCTGCAACAAAGTATGGATGCTTTGAGTGTCAGATTGCGAGGATTGTCGCTATTGGATATTGTTGCTTCAAGACCAGATGGTAGAATCGACCATCTCGATCTTGAGCTTGCATTGGCTACTGTTTCAGACCCCTGGCCTCAAAACCGGGTCTCTGCACGTGTTCTGGATGTTGTTATTGATGGGCCATTGCATATTGCAGAATCATTTCCATGGGGGCTGGTTCTAGAATCAGGCAGCCGGTTCGCAAGAACTGATGTGCTTCCTTTTGAAGAAACTGGCGCAGATGTGATTCTTCACCTAGGGCCTCAGAATGCATAAAAAGCAGACATTCATGCAGAAGCCTTCTATCGGTTGGTCTGCAGGGGATTTTATCATGAAGGCTAGAATCGCCTTGCCAATCGCCATCACATTTGTGGTTCTAGGGCTGCTTGGATGGTCAAATCCAGAAGTCGTAGGCTCACTCTTTGAGGAAGTCCGTGAGAATGTCAGTTCTGATGAAGGCGCTGAGATTATTGGAATCCAAGCGCAGGAGAAGTGGTTGGTGATAGTGGTGGATTTCGATGATTCTCCAGCACAGGCTGGCAGAGATGTTCTACAAGCCAAGGGCTTACTCAATGGCGACAATGGTGCTCAAGGATATATCGAACAGTTGACAGGTGGAACCAGCAATCTGAATCTCACATTTATTGAACAGGTTTTCAGGGCAACTCATGATTCAACTGATTACGGGCATGATCAGGATGGTGAAAGAGATGTTGGAATCATGGATGGTGGCCCTGCCTCTTTAGCGGAGCAGGTGATTTCAGAAGCTGCCCATTCTGTTGACTGGGAGGAGTTTGACCTCAACGGAGACGGTGCCATAGACCGTCTGTTGATACTTCACACTGCGCGCCCGCAGGAGGATGGTTCTGGGTCTTCTTCAAGGATATGGAGTCATTTCGGGCCGCTGGTCGAACCAGTTTCTGTTTCAGGAGGGCTGAAGGTTCATCACTACACCATGGCTTCACTCAGATCATCCAATTATCGAGGTACAATGATACATGAGATGTTACATCAGATTGGTGCAGTCGACCTGTATGCGGTTCACGATGAGACAGTCAGCCAGTCATGGTTTGGAGTTGGAGGTTGGGATGTGATGGCCAGTGGAAACTGGAATGGCAATGGTGCGGTTCCCGCAATGCCAATGGCGGCCTCGATGCAATTACTCGGAGTCGATAGAACAACGGATGTGAACACAGATATTTGGTTCGAAGATGGCGATACGTGCCGATACCCCACCATCAATATCTCTCCAATCAGTCAAGGTGCAGATGCATACAGAATCAATATTGCAGAAGGTGAATGGTTGTGGATGGAGAATCGAAACAATGATGGCTTTGATTCGCGCCTTCCTGGGCATGGGTTGTTGGTCAGCGTTCAGAATACTAATGTGGGAGATTTAGAGGCAAATGCTGTCAACCAAGATGTTGGGATGCCTTGGTTGTATATTGTGGAAGCCGATGGTGGTGACGAACTTCAACGAGCAGCAGACAAAGGTTCGGCTACCGACCCCTTCCATTCTGGCGATTCTTTCGGTGCATCAGGTGAAGAAGTCAGAGACTCACATGGGCGTTTGGTGCAGTGGACCGCAAATATCTCTGAGGATTCCTTCAACAATTTTCAGGTCAATCTGACTAGGCCCTCATGTGACTCCACTTTTGAGGTACTGCCACCCTCAGGGGCGGTCAGGACATTGCCGGGGGAGTCCTTTGAATTTGCATTCAGGGGCGGAGCAGGATGTCAACCACTGATTTCCTTGAATGTTTCAGATGGCAGGAAAGTCATTGGGCAATTGTCTCCTATCGGAGGAGATGAATGGCAACAACTCACTTTGAATTATGATTCTGTATCCACAGCAGGCAGTAGTGGCATCATTCAGGGAGAGGTATCCTGTGGAGATGAAGATACATGGAATATCAAAATCCCGTGGTCACTACATTCCAACCGAATACTTCCTTCAGTCTACAAGGATGACGTGCCAATTAGTTTGAGTAGTGATGTATTGATTGAACTGGAAGTGGAAGGTAGTGGTGTAAGAGTGGTTGACGTCATCATCACTGGTCCTTTGTCAAGAATTGCATCTGCTCCGGAACAGGTTGAAGTGTCAGATGGCTCAGTCATCACTATCGCCATTGAACCTCAAGGGCTGGTGACTCCAGGGATGTTGGCTAGGGGGGAGGTCCTATTCGTTGATGAATTAGGGAAGATAGAGAGTGTAGAGGTGGAATTGACTGGCGAGGGTATCAGTGGTTCAGCCGATGTCATCAGAGGTCTTCGAGACCCTTCAGTCATGTCACTACTCGTGTGTTCACTTGCGGCCATATGGGTTCTATTGGGGATCGAGCGGAGAAAGCAGCCTATTGATAGCATGCAAGAACGTCATCAACCAGCCCAAGGTGCAGAAGATTTCTATTTGACCTCAGCACCATTGGTGGATACAGTAAGCCCATCATCTTCCCAACAGGATTCTTTCCATGGAGAGGAATATTGACTCTTCTCCATCAATCGCTATCGCTGTCCACAATTTATTCACTCCTGCAGCCAGCCTTGCTCGCAGGCAGGCTTCATTCCACGAACGAGGATTTTCATTTTCGGTGGACACTAACCAAGGTGCATGGACCGCTGCCATCTTACCATCATACACTCTCCATCTGCATCCATACTTGAATCCGGGCCTTGCCAACAATCCTCTCTCCAGCAATCCGTCTAGGAGTGCTGCATCACCCGTGGGAATTTCCCCCCTCAATAGTGCTTCAAGCCAATCAGTCTCAGTCCTGTCAAGACTGACTCCACCAGATTGGGAAACGCCAATATTGTCAAGCGGCCATTCCTGCGAATGAATGAATATTCCTTCTGGACTGCTCAAACCGCCGGCGAATAATTTTTTGATACGATTCCATGTTTCTTCGTCCAATTGAGAAGGTGGAGTAAGTGTTCCTTGTAGAGATGGCCTGGTCAGTAGATAGACAGTGGTATCATACTCTGGGTCAACTACAACCACTTCTGCTCGCTGGCCATTGTCCTCAACTGCCAAGACCCATTCTCGCATTTCATCCATATCCAAGGAATCGGTTGAGATGAACCACCTGACTTGAGCTGTTGGGGGTCCTGAGGCTGGGTGTTCGGTCCGCTCCCATCTCATGCCCCATGACTTGTCATGGCGCAATTCTGAGTGAGGACTATCGGGGTGACAAATCATGAGGATCTCTCCTCCTGCCCTGATAGTTTCAATTGCAACAGCCTCGCAAAGCGCACGTTCGTCCTCTTCAAGCATCTCTTCCACGAACCTAGCATCTGGTAATGCGATGTTCCTGTGCCAATGGCAATACAGAGCCTCTGCTGAGCGTAGAATGATAGAACCATTTTCCACGGTTCTACCCAATGCCGATTTCTGCCATAATCTGCTGGAAACAGGGGGGTCGATTCTCCATCCCCCGGGGCATTTCACCAATGCTTCCCTGAGTGTCTTATCTGAATCATTTGTGGGTAGAGTCACCGGCCGGTCACTCCTGCTACGAGGCTTGTATTCCCTACCTTTCCCCCCACTCATGTGCTGATGCAGAAGGACATTCGACATGAAACCGACGTAACCACATCCCTGAAGTGCTGTGTCATTCGTGCGGTGTTCGGTGAGATGGTGGTTGAGGGCCAATTGGGGGAGTTGACCGTCGAGGAAAGAGTCCTTCTGCACCTCTTTGACAACCGTATCGAAGAAGGCTCTTGGGAAGCGTCAACATCCAATACTCAAGCCGGTATTTCCAGTGCAGTGCACATCCAACGCAAGCATCTACCTCGGACATTGAAGAAGATGATGGATTCCACTGATGTGATACAGGACATGCGTCATGTCGAGGGTTCCAAACAACGACGGAGAGTGTATGCCCTGAGTGAGTCAGGTACTACGAGGTGCGCAGAGATACGTAATCGTGTACTTTCAATGAAGATATCCAAGGATGGCGAAGAAGTCTCGCTGCAGGAGCTGGAAAGCGATGAGCCGTTGTTGATTGTCATTTCACATATTGATTCAGCAAGGAAGTGGAATGAATCGCCACTTCTAGTGCCTATTTCTGAAGCCAATGGTGAAGTTGGGATAGAGGGTCAGGTCAGTGAATCGCTTGTCAAAGCGGTATTTGAGAGAGCCTGGAGAGATGGGAGCCTATCCGAGGCTGAGAGAGGCATTGTCGAGGAGATTGTGGATTTTCTTGGCATGAGTCCGGAGCGAGTCACCAGAATTGAACAGGATGCACTCAATAATCTCTCAGAGAGCAAAGGTCCCGATAGAGAGCGGATATATCGCGACTTGCTTGAACAAGCATTGGAGGATGGTGAGATTATCGAGGAAGAGAAGGTCATGCTCGAGACATTGCGGCGCACTTTGGATATTGACCTTGAGGCCCATGGCCGTTTGGTTGCTCAAGTCATCGCCCATGCAGAATTACTTGAGGGTCTGGATGCACATTACCATCCGTACGTCGATGCTGTACGCACTGCGCTTGAAGATGGAATCATCAGTCTAGATGAGGATGCTATTCTCACTAGCCTACGTCGTAGTTTCTCCATCCCTACCGAGATTCACGTTGCCATCGCCACCAGTATCCGGGACAACATGAAATGACGCCTCCTTCTCGGATACTTTGAGGAGAAATGCTCGGAGAGGACGGGTGGGCCATCCACGATGGGTTGCAGAGTGCTAGACGTTCAGTCGAGAACATGGCTCCCAGCCTAGTTGTTCTCGTAGGTGACGTGATGCTTGATCGCTATATCTATGGATATGCCAACAATCTCAATCGGCGCTCTCCTGTTCCAGTTCTCAAAGAGACACACCGAGAGCAGGGTGCCGGTGCAGCAGCCCATGTTGCTAGAGGCTTGCATTCACTGCAATTGGAAGTTGCTATGTTCGGTGTTGTTGCCGATGATGAAGCAGGCGCAGATGTCATCGATGCTCTGGAGGAAGTGGGAATATCGTCTAATGGAATTGCAGTTCTCGAGGATTGGCGTACAACCGTGAAGACTCGTTTCATAGCCAGCCGTGAGAGCCTCATTGAGAACACACAGATGATGCTTCGAGTCGACGAAGAATCAAGTTTAGAGATTCCAGAACAGGTAGCTGACCTTCTCTCTACTTCAGCCAGTGCCAGATTGGCAGATGCCAAAGCTCTGGTGCTCAGTGATTATGGCAAGGGGGCGGTCAACGATGAGACCGCTCTTGCTTTGATGGCAACAGCCAAGGAATTGGGAGTCCCAGTAATCTGCGACCCTAAATTGACGGGGTTGCATAGAACTAGAGGAGCAGATGCAGTCATCTTCGAGTCCCGTGGACTGGAATTGATGCGAAGACGTTTGTTCAAGGCTACTGCGGACGAAGCAGCAATTGAACTGGTAGAAGAACATGGATGGGGTGCATTATTGGTTCTAGGTGGTCAGAATGGAGTTGATATGTACAAGCAGGAAGGTGAACATATCCATGTCGATTGCACACTCCCCTCTCCAAAGCAACAGATTGGTTTGATCGATGCAGCAGCGGTCGCTGTAGTGGTCAGTCGCATTCTTGATCTCAGCAATCTAGATATGGTACATCTCGTGAATGCTGCCTGTGAATGTATTCTGCAAGCAGTTGATGTCGAACATTTCGCTATCGACCGCCGCACTCTCTGCACTCGTCTAGATGAGATCGCTTGGGGCATGCAGATTTCTCAGAGGTGATACCTTGTCCATATGGCCGCATGGCACTACTGCTGATATTGGTTTGAGAGCCTTTGCAGCCAGCCCTGATGATCTAGTCAAGCAAGTTGTTCTTGGGATGCAACAATCAATGCTTTCTGAAGTTGGTAGCAAACAACAATCCTCTCTTCCTTGGCATCATTCACAATGGAACCTACCAGCGACTTTGGATTGGGACAGGGATATCGTAAAGATTCTTGAAGAGGTTCTTTTCAGAGCTGAGGTACATGATGAATGGGTGGTAGACATTAGCATCTTCCCTAAGGGTGTGGATTCTGAGAATGAATCCCATATTGCCTGTCAAGTGGCTTGGGTTGATGCTAGCCAAGTGGAGCGGGAGGTTGAGATAAAAGCAGTTACTAGGCATGACTTGCAATTCATTGAACTCGCCATCGATGAGGAGTTGAGTTCAAACTACCAAGAAGTTCCAGTCGCTATAGGTCCAGGCTGGGTGGCGGACCTCGTTTTCGACATTTGAGAATCAGATGAGGTGGGAGGGCTCCCGGTGGACACTCGTTTCCCAGAACCAGACCCACGCACTTCCTCCGTCCCGGAACCCTGAGGCACCCATGGCCCCGAGTAGGGCTGCTCCGTTCCCGGCCTGACCTGATTCCCCGGTTATGCGATTCCCGTCTCCTTCCGGATACAGTTCACGACAACCCGAGTCACTCAGGGGCGAGACATCGACGTCCATGCGCGGGAAGCCCTGAGCTCGGTTGCGCCGCCCGGAAGCGTTCGGACCGCCAGTCACGATTTGCGGTACAGGGTACGTCACCACCCCTCCTATCCCAAGGAACGGGTACTGACTCTTCCATTTCAACCCTACGATTCCGACTCAAGCATTCGAATCCTCGTACTTGCTGGGGCATCCAACAGTCAGCAGTTCAGCCTTCAGAACCCATTCAGAACCTTTCTGGTGTAGAGTCCCATCGACCAGAATGGTCAGGCCTTCATCGAATGCCTGAGGTATTGCAGCGTTATCAGCATCCACTTTCAGCAGGTGTTCGGCTCCCTCAAGAAAGAATATCAGATTTTCGGCATCATACGAACCATTCTTGACCACGCCGCGAATACTAACCTCATCACCATCGAAAGAAGCGGGTGACTCCATCAATTCATCCACTGCCATTGATGGCGTAGGTTCTGATAGGAAGAGGGTGGCTGAGAGTGCCAACATGGCGATGCCACCGGCTGCCAACAGTCTTGCTCTTCTACCTAACATCTACTCTCCCCTCAGTGCTAGTCCAATCGCTTCATCGAGTGATTGCAGTCCATTCTCTTTCAACTTACGTGTCAGGCCATTGACAATCTCCTTGATGACACTAGGTCCTTTGAATACCAGAGATGAGTAGATCTGTATTGAACTCGCACCATTGGTTATCTTCTCCCAAGCATCGTCTGCTGTTGAGATTCCTCCAACTCCTATTATCGGCCACTCTCCATTGGTATGATTGTGAATGTGTCTAATCACTTCTGTGGAACGATGTTTCAATGGTGAACCCGACAAGCCGCCACTCTGGGAGATGAATGCTGATGACTTCTTATTCAATGGCTGCGGGCGTTCTAAGGTGGTATTTGTGGCGACAATTCCTGCGCACCCTGCCCCTCTGGAGGTATCGATGATCATCTCTAATTGTTCATTGCTCAAGTCAGGTGCTATCTTGACCAATACCGGCTTCCCCCCTCCGCATTCTTTTTCTTTGGAAACACAAGAATCGAGAAGAGATTTCAATGCATCACCTTCCTGCAATTCTCGCAGGCCCGGGGTATTGGGTGATGATACATTGATGACGAATCCATCCACGTGTTTCCACAATCTTGCAAGGCTGGTACAATAGTCATCAGCAGCATCTTCATTGGATGTTGACTTGGACCGACCAAGATTAGCGAGAATTTTCATTGTAGGATTCTTGCGTTTGGCTTGCACTGCAGCAAGTGTCCCAGCAGCCACTTCTGAACCAGGGTTGTTGAATCCCATTCTATTGATGAGAGCTCCATGGGCTGAATTGCGAAACATTCGTGGCCTCTCATTTCCGGACTGGGGCATGGCGGTGAAACCTCCTACTTCGATGAAACCAAAACCAAGGTTCTCCCATGCCAAGACATTTTCGGCTTTCTTATCCATTCCTGCAGCGAGGCCAAGAGGATTCCTGAGGCTCCATTCAATCATTGAACAGGGCAATTCCTTTGCTCTGAATGATAACTTAAGCAGCCAATTTATTGGAGGAATCTTCTGTGTCAACTTGAGCGAGAGCATTGATCTCGAATGTGCTTTCTCTGAATCTTGAAGAGCGATAACGGGCCTGACCAGCAGGTTCCACAACAGGCTCATCATCTGACTCGCCCAGCCGTCACCCTTCAAGCGTTGCGCTCTCTCGCCGGCTCATGCGCCCCAGTCTTGGAGAGTTCACACGTCGCCTTTTGAGGGAGGAAGGAGTATCTGTTCGTGTTCCTGAACACATGTTCAATAGTTGTGAGTCATTGCCGAGAATGGTTTCAGATGCCATTCCTTCGCGTCTAGAGTTGCCTTCTCTTGAAACGCATTCACAGGGTTTCATTAGTTTGTTCCATAGCGGTATTGAGATTGGAAGACTCTCTGGTCCAGAACCTCATCTTCAGAGTGTTTGGGTCCAAGGTGATGTTACCGATTCGCTTTCCAAAGTGCTGGAATTGGCAGAAGAATTCCTCGCCGCTGGATATCCCGGTTGTCGTGATTGCCTAGGTCCAGCCGGTATTGAACCATGGGATGAGAACAAGCGTCGGCACAACACGGCCGGTGATGAATAAGAAACCTCAATTTCCCGCAGGTACTAGTATAGTACCTGTAGAAATCCACGTGGTGTGAGGGATTAAGTAGCGTGGCGGCGGCGAAGCAGAAACATGGTGGCCCTGATACTCGCCGAAAAGCCAAGTGTGGCAGCAGATTTGGCTAGGGTTCTTGGAGTGAGTACCAATAACACCTCACATTTCGAGGGCAATGGATTGTTGGTTTCATGGGCGGTTGGTCATCTGTTGGAATTGAAAGAACCTGAATCATATGACAAGAAGTACAAGACTTGGAAGATGGATCACCTACCAATCATCCCCGAGGAGTTCAAGACCCAGCCCAAGGGTAAGCGCAATGATACGGCTCATCTGAAAAGCGTACTGGAGTTATTCAATCGTGCAGATGTCACAGAACTGGTGAATGCTTGTGATGCCGCAAGAGAGGGGGAATTGATTTTCAGGAGAATCCAGGAATATTCGGGTAGCACTGCTCCAGTGTCCCGAATGTGGATGCGTTCGATGACTGATTCTTCAATTCAGAAAGCCTGGGATGATAGAAGCCCTTCCAAGGATTTCGATACTTTGGGAGATGCAGCGCGTAGTCGAGCAGAAGCGGATTGGTTGATTGGAATGAATGGTTCACGGGCTGCAACCCTCCGTCTTCGCAGCCGCGGCCAAAAAGGTTCCATCAGTATTGGAAGGGTGCAGACCCCCACGCTGGCGATGCTTGTTGACAAAGAGTTGGAGGTGCTTTCACACGAACCCTCACCCTACTGGGAATTGGAGGCTGAATTATCACAGGGTGAAGCGTCGTGGAGGGCCAAATGGAGGAGAACCTCTAAGGGAGAGAACCCACAATCACACATAGTTGAACAAAGTGAATTAGATTCATTGCAAGCAGAATTGAAGTCTGGTAACATAGAGGTCTTCATGACTCAAAAAGAGCGGGTTGAGAGGTCGCCTTTGAATTTCGATTTGACAACTTTGCAGAAGGTTGCAAACCAGATGTGGAACATGTCTGCTAAAGAGACCCTTGATCATGCTCAGCAATTGTATGAGCGATACAAGTTGACCACTTATCCGCGCACAGATTCGCAACACCTTCCTCAGGATATGAGAAATGATGTCGATGACATTCTGAACAAATTGCAATCTCAAGCCCTTTGGGCGGCACATGCCAAGCGATTGACAGATGGAGGATTAGAGCATGTTGACCGTAATCTCAAGGATTCAAAAGTCTCTGATCACCATGCCGTCATTCCAACCGGAAAGGTCCCTCCTGCTGATATCAGTGCTCGCACCATGCAGGTGTATGAATTGATTGTTGGACGTTTCATTGCTTCTTTCCATCCTAATGCGAAGTGGGAAGATGAGAAGCGAAAGGCTCCACTTGGAGAGGGTGCTCTACATGCAGAGGCCAACTTGTTGTTGGAAGAGGGCTGGAGAAAGGTCATCAGCAAGGCTTCCAAGAGGCCAGATGGCTGGGGTTCTGTGGCATCACAGGCGGTGAGCGATGTTGATTCCATACAGGCCGAGGAAGGGATGACAAAGCCAAAATCACGCCTCAAAGAAGCAGGGCTTCTCTCTCGCATGGAGAATGCAGGGCGTGAGGTGGAAGATGATGAACTCAAAGCGGTGATGAAGGACAAGGGCCTAGGCACACCCGCTACTCGTGCTGAGACAATTGAGAAATTGATTGCAAAGGGACTTGTTCAGCGTCTCAAAGGTGGTTCTCTCAGAGCAACACCCGATGGAATAAGACTGGTTGATGTGCTCAGACATATTCCTGTTGAATGGATAACTTCGCCCGAATTGACTGGAGAGATGGAATCACAGTTGAGGCTGGTTGAGAATGGAGATGAGAAATCATCTGAATACATGAAGGAAGTCGTTTCTAAAGTTGAGGAACTGATTGAGCGATTCTCTACATTCACAAAGGAGGGTTTGTTCGCAGATTCAGAACCATTGGGCGAATGTCGAAAATGTTCATCTCCGATTGTCGAACTTGATCAACGCTATGCTTGTAGTTCAGAATCCTGCGATATAGTGTATTGGAAGCGCTCAATGGGTCGATATTTCGATCGCACCACCATGATTCGCATTCTGAAAGATGGAGGTATCAGCGAATTGCATGGTTTCGTCAGGAGAGCAGATTCCGAGACATATTCCACAGGCGTCAGCCTCGGTGAGAATGGCGAACTGAATTTCCAAGAGAAGCCAGACAAGATTCTCAATGAGAA
>JASMHR010000034.1 GCA_030750665.1 Candidatus Poseidoniaceae archaeon | reverse complement strand
CAATCTGTGAGATTGGAACTATTTTTGCTGATGATGAGAACTATGGTTGCAGTAATCCTGAATGTATTCTTGCACAAGGAAGGAGAACGATGGGGCGGCGAAAGATGTCAGAAGGTGAATTGGTCATTCTCATCAAGGAGGGTAAAACTCCAATCTTCGATGACTTCATATCTAAACGCAATAGTCCTTTCAGTGCCTGCCTGTTTTTGGAAGAGAGAATCAGAGGTGGCAAAAAGCGTATGGTGGCATCATTCGAGTTCGCTGCTGAGGACTTGCCTGAGTATAGTGTGGATTCCACCCCACTAATCGATGATGGCAAGGGATTTACAGTTGTGGAGACAGCAACCCATTTCGAAGTTCAACGCGATGGTGTGAAGGAATATGATGTGCCCCGAACTGTCAAACAAAGGGAATTGAATCGCGATGAAGGAAAGGAACTGATAGAGAAGGGAGCGGTTGGCCCGCTGGAGGAATTCATTTCAGCAAAAGGAAAACCGTTCAAGGCGACACTGTATCTCGATGCGAGAAAGCAGGTGAAATTCCGTTTCGAGAAGCGCCGTCGCAAGAAGAAAGGTTCGAAATGAAATCATCCCACGCCAGTATGGCACAAGGATATTCAATGGCAATGCAGCCCCCTTGGTCGTGGACAGCAATCCTTCCCTATGGGATGTGGTCGTGGTAGGTGCAGGGCCTATTGGTGGATATGCTGCTCGGATGATGGCAGAAAGAGGCCTGAATGTATTGATGCTCGAGGAGCATCTTGAGATTGGCAAGCCATTCCAGTGTGCAGGACTTGTAAATCCGGGGGCTATGAAGAAGGTTGGATTAGAACATACAATCCTCAGTGACGTGTTCGGTGCACGAATGTACAGCCCTACGGGAATCGAGGTGAAGATAGGAAGAGAAGGTTCGGTACGAACCCATGTTGTATGCAGGAAATTATTCGATGAAGCGGTAGTGAGGCAGGGAATGCAGGCTGGTGCCACACTTTGGTTGGATAGCAGGCCGGTCGATGTCGAGATTGATGACCAGAGGGTCTGTTTGACCGTGAAACGCGGAGACCAGATATTCAATGTTGAATCACGATTATTGGTGGGTGCCGATGGCGCCCATAGTTGGGTCAGACGCACTTTGCGTATGGGTAGACCGAAAGAAATGATGATTGGATTCCAGATTGAGGTGAGTGGATACATCGGAGAATCTGGATATCTCGACATGTACACTGGCCAAGACATCGCCCCCGGCCTATTTGCTTGGGCTATTCCAAATGGACGTACTCATCGAATCGGTGTTTGGTCCAGGCCCGAGGATCTCGGCGGCAGGAGTTGTGAACAACTTGTCGAGTATTTGATGAAAGATTCACAATGGTCTGAAAGATTTGAGAATTGCAGAGAAAATGCTCGTTTCTGTGGCCCACTACCATGTGGCTTGATTCAAAGGCCCTGGAAACAACGTGTTTTGCTATTGGGAGATGCTGCTGGTCTTGCCAAGCCTACCACTGGCGGGGGAATAGGGCCTGGTTTTGAGCAGGTTGACCTAATCATTGAGGACTTATGCAATGCTGTTAATCGTAATCATTTGAGTGAAAAGAATCTGAAGAAGGTGTGTAAGCCAATACAGTCCATTAGGAAGCGCCAAGATAAGTCTCGAGCCCTGCGCAATCTATTCGTCACCTCATGTAATGATGATGAATTGGACTCACATTTCGAGATATTCTCCCGTCCCGAGGTCATTGATTTGATCAATGAGGAGGGCGATATCGAGAAACCAGTTCCGCTTGGAATTTCTTTGCTACGAAAAGTTCCTGACTTCAGAGGTTTGGCATTCAAGGCCGGTATTGAGATGTTGAAACCGAGGTGATGAATTGTCTGGATATCGTATCATCTGTAATACTAGAATCCGCCACCCTCCTTTTGAGTCCTCTCTAATGATTCCTAAGCGATTACAGCCATTGAAGCAAGAGCAGGTGATTGGCGAAGTAGAAACTCTTGAGGATGCGCAAGAGCTCATCGAGCAGCAGCTACCTACATTCAAGGTTGGAAAGGACGATGGTTGGTATGCCGAGAGGCGGATACATATCGAGGGTCCAGATGGTGATATTGAATCCAAGATAGATAGCAAGGTGAAGATGGAGACTCGTGAGGTGCCACTTGCTATCGAGCGACAACGAACTGGTTGGTATCTAAGGCCGAATCCAATCCACCGATATGCGCGTTCATTGGTATCATTTGCAGTCGCCCTACTTTTGGTCGCGCTCCTATTCCAGACTCTAGAGCCCATGTTTGTGGCGATGGGTCTGTTGCCAAAAGCAGTATTCGGAGGAGTTAGATTTGGATTGTTGGATTATCCCTTCCTAGTAGTGTATATCGGCCCATTGATGATGGTGCCATATCTGCTGAGACTGGTGGCCAATGTCAAAGATTTGCGAAGGCAACGTGATTTCTTGAGTAACGAGCCTCCAAAACCCGAGATATTGTTTCTTGGACCTGTGATGGCTGATTCTGAATTGGAGTGCAGAGTGACGTTCAAGGACCCACAGGAGGATTGGCAATCCCTCAAGATATGGTGGCAGGTCGGCGCCTTACCTCCAGTTAGAGAAGCGGTCATGAAACACCTTGGTCGAGATGAAAATGCTCAGCCCCCTCCTGGGCTTTCTACTCCATTGCCTCATTATTGGGAGCAAGGTTTGTCTGATGGCGGCGGATTCGGAGAAGATACTCCTTTGATGGAATTCGATGCCCCCGGAGGTCTTTTTCTGCGCCCACTCCGAATGATGGAATGGGGTGGTAGAGAGAAGTTGAAGGTAGATGGTGGAGATGTTGCTCTACAACCGCCTCAGCCACATTGGCCTGGAACATACTACGGCTCACTAGTCTCCATCCATTGGGAACTGATAATTTGCATCGAGAGGAAGCAGCATGGCCCATTGTTCTGGGTGCATCCATTGAGAGTTGCACACGGAGCGAATGAACCCTCAGTACCAGTGCCACATATCAATGATGGCCGGATTGAGGATGCGATTCGATTTTCTGACGATTCCCATCCCGTGGCAGCGTGAGTTTCTTCGTCTCCGACCTTATCGCGTTTACATGCGCCTAGGTTTCACCCTCATCGCCGTGGCGTTGATGCTGCTGATGCCAATGGCTGGATGCCTTGAATCGGAACCCAAGACCCCCTCCCCAGTTGATGATGAGGATGAAGATGAACCGGTGTTGAATCTTAGTGCCGAACTCTCTTTCCTTGCGGTAGATATTGGGTGGGAGGAACCAGCTGTATTCACCGGTTTAGTGAGTGGTTGGCAAGATGGCCTGAATTCCTCATTGGAGTTGTTGGGTGTCAAGAGGAATCATGAGGATGCCGAGGTGGGAGGATATCTTCTCGAGATAGAGGAAAGTGGTGCATTCATCATCCTTATCGAGTTCTCCGCTCCAGGATATTGGACCTTCATTCCTCGAATCACAATATCTGAAGAGACTTCTTTGTATCTTCCACCTGTGTCTGTGGAAGTCGGCTCTCCAACCGAGGCTGCTCCAATGATCACTATTCAAACGATGTTTGAGGTCGACTCCACACAACCCTTCACACTTCAGGGTAGTATTGCTCATGATTCTCTGGAAACTTGCACTCTTGTAGTAATCATGGACAGTGGTGCCGTGTTCAATGCAGTGGATGTTGATGACTTGACAGGCTCCTTTGATGTCTCGATGGGCGCCATTGAAGAGAGTGTTGGGGGGGCGGTTCACGCAACCTGCGGGATTTGGAGCAGCGTCAGCACTAATCGTTCATTCGTGTTGTTGTCAAGTAATTCTGATGATATTGATGGGGATGGCATTGATGATGATTTTGATTCCTGTCCAGATGGCTGGGGTGAAGATGATGGTTGGTCAAGTTCTAATCTGACCGATATTGACGGAGATGGATGCCATGATGGCTGGGAGGATCTGGATGATGACGATGATGGCATCAGCGATGTCACCGACCGCTGTCCACATTCTCCTGGTTGGAATAGCACCATAGAGGTGGACCATGATTCAGATGGCTGTAGAGATGCTGATGAAGATGATGATGATGACGACGACGGAGTTCTAGATATTGCAGATTCATGTCCGACGGGTGCAACAAAATGGACCAGTGGATTTGCTTCAGATTGGGATGGGGATGGCTGTAGAGATGCAGATGAGGATGATGATGACGATGCTGATGGTCTGAATGATGACTCCGATGCTTGTCCAACAGGTGCAATCGATTGGTTGCGTGATACAATCAGTGACTGGGATGATGATGGTTGTCGAGATTCCGATGAGGATGTGGATGATGATGATGATGGAGTCAACGATGTCAACCTCACTGGAGACTCCTTGGACATTTGCCCCTTCACAGATATGAATCGAAGTGATGTCGATGAGAATGGTTGTGCTGGTAATCAGCGTGACAGCGATAACGACGGAATTCTAGATGATGAGGATGAGTGCCCAGGAACACCAGAAGGAAATCCAGTCAGTGAAGTTGGATGTTCTGACCTCGATGGAGATGGAGTATTCTCCAATGTGGACCTCTGTCCAGATACGCCTGTTCGTTGGACTCCTGATGCTGATGGTTGCACAGTCAATCAACTACCAGTGCCTTGGAATCAAGGCCCCTATGGTAGTGGTAGGATGGACATTGTATCTTCATTCTCATTTCCAACCTTGGCAGGAACCAACTGGAATTTCGGCAACCAATGGACAGGGAATGATACCTATCTCTTCCTCTTCAAGTATACAGACAGCAATGGCAACAGCAACTCAGGAACATGGGCATACAATCCAGCAACAATAATCCGAGCATTACCCGACAATGTCCATCTCTTCTTCGGCTCATTTGATTCTTCATTCCACAGCGATGTCGTTGATCGTAAGGCAGATGTCCAGAATAAATTGACTGCGAGTGAGGAAGCCAAATGGATGAGCCGCATTCATTTCATCGACCAAGAAGCAGATTCACTCAGTGGCGGCATTGGAGGACTCATTCAGAACTGGGGCGCATTCTACTATGGAATCGACAGGTTCCAGCAATCCAGAGAGATGGGCAGTCTGCATGATTGGAGCCAGGGTGGCAATTGCTGCACAAATCCGAAACATCTGGCATTCGAGCCGCATACATGGAACAGTGAGTATTCCTCCCGCATACGTGGAACTGACCCTGGAGTCACCAGCGTGCCGATGTTCGAAGACCAGTGGCACAATGGAGGTTGGAGTGGAGGTTACAGTTCCTATGCCAATGCGACATTCCCCGATTCCACAGTCATGGCTGGATTCGATACCATGGAGGTCTATGCCTACCATGCATGTGAAGATAACAGGATGAGATACTCCGGTGGGGGCTGCCACGAATGGGATTATCTGCATTATCTGCGCATCTGTGATGCTGATAATTCGTCAGTATGTAATACCGAATTCGTACGATACATCACCACATACGGTAGGGAAGGGCAATGGTTGACCGATATCACACCATATCTGTGGATGGTTCAAGATGGTGGAGACAGGAGGTTCAAGTTCTTAGGAGCCAACAAGATGGGTGTGGAGATTACAGTGTTGTTATCCAATTGGGGCGAGGATGAGGTTCCCTTCGCTGCTGAACATGCTTTCTCAGGGGGTCAGTTCAAGGGCGAATACAACAATCAGAGTCAACACAAGAGGCAGCATCTATTCACACCTCCCGGCGGTACTGACAAGGTAGAAATTGTTGCCACAATCACTGGTCATGGCTTCAATTCTGATGCTGCGAATTGTTCTGAGTTCTGTAATCATGAACATCATTACTCGATGAATGGGTATACGGCCATGGAAGATCATCCTACAGTCGGCCAATTGGCAGGTTGTCAGAATCTTGTCAATCAGGGTGTGACTGCTAATCAGTTTGGTTCATGGCCATATGGTAGGGCTGGTTGGTGCGCAGGCCAAGATGTGAAGCAATGGAAATATGACATCACCCCTTGGGTGAATTTCGGAGTTGAGAATAACCTCTCATACCGTGGTTTGTACCAAGGGCAGGAATATGTGCCACAGTCCGATACTGGTGGAAACAGGAATATCGAGGCACACATCTGGCTGGTCTTCTACAATGAAACTGGTGCAGCCATTGGAACCACCATGCAACATAACACTGGATCTGCATTCGGATTTGCTGAAGATTGTGGAATCGGCGGTTCAAGTGAGTTCTGTCATCAACACCTTATGGTTCCCAATTCTCTCTCTTTCAGCACGGCCGCTCTACGCCCATTCGGAATTTAACCGCCTAAGGCATTCTCAGGAGGATTGTCAAATTCTCGCTGGTGGCGGACAAGCCAATTCCTGCAAGGATTCGGTTGGTTCAGGAGTTGGCAGGAGTCTATACTTGCTATCTCTTCTGCGGGGAATGAAACCTGCCCGCTGAATTGTCCACTGAAGTTCATGCTCACTCGCTTCCAACTTCTCGGTTCCCGAGGCCGATACTACGTTCTCTTCCATCATCGTTGAGCCTGCATCATCTGCGCCTCCCAAGAGTGCCATCTGTGCAACATCTAGTCCCATGGTTGGCCAAGAGGCCTGAATATGCTCTACATTGTCAAGAACAAGTCTAGCGATGGCTACATGACGGAGGTATTCTGTGGCTCCTGCACCGAGTCGGTATCGATTGCTTCCTCTATTCCTCTTGCCATAGGAATTGTTCTCCAGTTGTACTGGCCAGGCGATGAATGAAGTGAAACCGTTATTCCATTCATTGAGGGAATGTTGCTGTGATTCACGTATGTACAACATGTGTTCAACTCGTTGTGCAATACTCTCACCGAAGCCGAAGACGTTCGTTGCGCTGGTGGTCAAGCCTAGAGATTGCGCCTCCTGCATTATTCGCATCCATGATTCAGCACTATGTTTCTTGGGAGAAACATCCTTGCGCACCTCATCGACCAGCATTTCGGCACCTCCTCCTGGAAGTCCATCGAGTCCTGAAGCCTTGAGTCGCTGCAGCACCTCCAAAGTACTCAGGTTGCACACGTCTGAGATGCCCTCAATCTCAATTGGGGAGAAACAGTCCAGCAATATTGTTGGATGAGCATGTTTGATCTGCTCCAGTAATTCACAGTACCATTCAATCCCAAGTTCAGGATGTACTCCTCCCTGCATCAGAATGCGTACTCCTTCGACTTCTTCCAATTCAGAGATTCGTCCGCTAATCTCTGAAAAACTCTGAGTGTAGGTCTCTTCATGTTTTGGAGGTCTGTAGAATGAGCAGAATTGACAATTGATGGTGCAGACGTTGGTGTAGTTGATGTTCCTGTCAATCATGTAGGTTGTTTCACCGTTAGGATGCATCTGCATACGACGTAGCATGGCTGCACGACGCAATGTGTGGAATTCTGCCTCTTCATAGAGAATGACTGCTTCTTCGGCGCTCAAGCGATAATTATCGGCATCCTCTCTGCACCAATTGGATTGGCGCACGATTATTTCTTCCCAGGTGCTCATCTCAAAGCCTCAGTCTGCACAACCAATCAGCGCTTCCAAGTCGCCGATCTCTTTGGGGCAATCTGCGGTCAGGACATCAGGACCTTCTGCGGTGACAAGGACATCGTCTTCTATTCTGATGCCTATTCCTGCCCATTTTTCGCTGACTTCAACATCATCCCTCCATGCACCGAAATAAAGACCAGGTTCAACTGTTATTACCATGCCCGCTTCTAGCACTCTTGGCTCTCCATTCGGCCTGTAGATTCCCACATCATGGACATCCAATCCAATCCAGTGTCCGGTATTGTGCATGTACCATTTGTTGAGTTCTCCATCATCTGCAAGTGCTTCATCCAGACTCTCTTCGATAATCCCAAGTTTGATCAATCCTTCAGCCAGCACACGCCTTGCAGTGAAGTGTGGTTCATTGTATGCGGCTCCGACAACACATGCCGCAATTGCCGCCTTCTGTGCGTCAAGGACGACTTGATAGATGGCCTTCTGAGGCTCTGTGAATTCTCCAGAAATCGGCCAAGAACGAGTAATGTCTGCCGCATATCCTTCGTATTCTGAGCCAGCATCGATGAGAACGATGCCATCTCCATCACATACTGCATTGTTGGCGTGATAATGCAGAATAGTTGCATTCTCACCATAACCAACGATACTCGGATATGCCCATGATTGGCCATTCCACATGAAGCAGCCTTCGATTATTGCTTGGAGTTGCCATTCACCAACCCCCGGTTTTGCAGAGCGCATCGTTTCAATATGGGCACGAGAACTAACTTTACTTGCATGCCGCATCAATTCAATCTCTGTAGGGGACTTTCGTAGTCTCATCTCCGCAATTCTTCCCGATGGGTCCTCGATTGAGATAGGCCCTTTTCCGAGTAGTTGCCTTGCCCTACTCTTGCTTTCGAATGCTGAATTGACCATTGAATCAACCACGGCATTGGATCCAGTTCTATGCAGTACTCGTGTACATTCATCCAACATTGCTGCCAATCGTTCCTGCAGTTCATCAATACTATGTGCTTCATCAATCGGCCAAAATTCCTCAGCACCCTCGATACCAGGGCGCCTTCCATGCCAAATTTCCATCAAAATATTGCGAGGTTGAACGAACAGCACGGTCTTCCATCCCCCGTTTGAATTGCTTGCAATCAATACGCTGGAGGGGTCCTTCCAACCACAAAGATAGAGCATATCGCTATTGTTTCGGTATGGGTATTCAACGTCACCACTTCTTGCAGATTCAGGGTTACAGACGATAATCAACAAATCGTTCTCGTTCAGTTGTTTGAACAAGGTCTGTTGACGAAGTCTGTATTCGTTCTCTGAAATGCTCACACTGGGTGGCGCTATGTATGCCTCCTCTCCGAACATGAGACTGCGAGGAGTCAAGGGTTATTCAAGCGTCGCTATCGGAGGAGTCGCCCTCATCCTTGACCTTCTCGCCATCCTTTTCCCTCTCATTCTTCCATGATGGAAGCTCATTGATTGAGAGTTCACCGTCTTTCTTGTGCATCTGGTCATTGACCACCCACATCGCTATCATGATGAGGATGATGGCAATGATGATCGGCATCCATGAAATCTCATCGCCATCCATCTCCGCCCTCTCAGGGTCCTCGGTGGAACCGGCCACTACCAATTGTAGGCTGATGCTGGAACTGCTGCCATCATCATCCATCAGTATCAATGTCAGGTTGTGTTCTCCGGTTATCTGTTCGCGTTTCACAGTCAACAATGCCGTATTTCCAATATTTTCGCCATCCAGTAGCCATGTTCTGCTCAGCCCTCCACTGAACAACTCATCATCAAATGAGTTACTGCTATCGAAAACCCATGACTCAGCATCCGGTAATCGAATCGTCTCAGAATCGTCGAGTGCAACAGATTCCAGACGCAATTCAAGAATCGGCTTTCTGTTTAATACACTGATAGCATGACTGGTAGAATTCATTTTCCCGCCAATATCAATAACGGTCAAATGGATGATGTAATCACCACTAGAATTGGTATCTAAGAGGAGTGTTCCTTGTTCTTCCATTTCCCATTCATAGGGGACGCGAACCTCATCGTCGCGATGAATGGTCCAAACATAATGAAGCCCTTCCCAACCCCATCCAGGGTCAATCGACCCAGTTCCATCTATGGCGGTGATAGTGGATTCATTTACTGAATCAGGCCCCATCAACGATGCTATTGGAGCAATTCTGTTGACTGATACTCTGAACCAGATGGGTTCTCCTTGATTGACTGCAGCATCAAATGGTATCAGGCACCCTATCCAGATTCCATCCTCCCAGTTCTCTATCAATGGGTCATCTAGCTGTAACGTGGCGCTGAAACTATTATCCTCACTCCATTCATCCACCGAGACTTGGAGGGTGTTCAAAGTCGATAATTGCCCACTATAATTCCAATTCTGCCATAAGGCACAATCATCCTCCATGCAAAGAATGGCTTCTAGAAACATTTCTTGCTCAGTACCGCCGTCGTCGCTGATAATTCCCTCGAATTGGATTATTTCATCTGCCACATCATGAACATCTGGTGAAAAGAGGATGCCCATTGGTTCCATACTGCCATCGCTACTCTCAGTGAACAAGGTGGTGGCACTTCTAGCGGCACTACCATCTTCACCAAGGCCAATGAACTCAATAATGCAGAGACAACTCAAGGAATTGTATCTCTGGATATTTATGGTCCAGTTCCATTTGTCATCAGCGACCTTGGTGAAGGTGGAATGTTGCCCTCCAGAGGAATTAACCAATGTTCCTGTATTGGTATCAATGGCGTCTTCACCTCTAGAATCGAACATCTCCCATGTCAATAATACAGGCTCCTTTGTGGCGAATCCCGAGATGGTGATGTTCTCTTCAAACAATGTCCCAGCATCGGTTTCAACATTCAGCCAGTTCTCTAGGATGGCATCACTCATTGCCATCTCTGCTGAAGCATTGTACGCTTCACCTCCAATTGCTAGGGGCGAGGTGAAAATAGAGCCAATGAGAACGGCTACCATCAAATGCCAGTGCTTCATCACTCCACTCTCACATTCCTACTCGTATGAGTTGGATATGAACGCTACCCTGAGTTGCTCATTCAATATCGTTGCAACTTTGACCTTGTCCGGGGTAACTGAGTATGTTGTTTGGATTGGTGTTCCAATAGTATTCGCAGTAGTTGTGCTTACCATCTCCATCGAAATCAGCCAACTTATCCGCAGGGTCCATCGGGTCGAATTCAAAGTAAAATTCCCAACCTGTCGCCATTCCATCTCCATCGTGATCCTGATGATACACTTCAGGGCCATCTTCCCAAGAGTCTCCGTCTGTATCATTGGAAATTGGATTCGTACCATTCTGGAATTCCTCGAAATTAGTATAGTTCTCGAGATTATTGTAGAATTTGGCACCATCAGGTGTGTTAGGGTCAATATGGCAGTTTGAGCCTGCGGGGTCGTCCCAATCAGGGCAATATCTGTTGTATAGCCCGGTTCGGTTTAGTCCATCGTTGTCAGCATCCTCTTCACCGTCGTTGATTCCATCGAAATCACTGTCTATTAATGAAGGGTCCATCAGTCCACGAGCCCCGTATGCAGAAAGAGTGGAATTGTCCACAAGTCCATTCTCAAGTGCCTTCTGAGAATAATCAACTTCCCAGCCATCAGGCAGGTTATCTTGATCAGAATCATCATCCACTGGATTCGTGTTCCAACGATCAGGTGCTTCTGCACTGTTGGCAAGAGTATCATTGTCCACATCATAGGTGTCATCTTTGAGACTGCCAATGGCGGGGTTCAGTGCCCACCTTCCTTGACAATTGCATTTCGGATTATTAGGAAGTGCGAACCCTGAGAGGTTCATCTCGCCGACGGCAAATTGCTTCTCAAGAATGAATCCTTGGTTCTGGTTTTGGAAGAGGTATCCTCCGGCCTCAAGACCGCATTGCGACATAGAGTTACAATTCGGCGGTAGCCAAGGTTCTGCGACTACCCATAGACTGTGCGAATTGGTATTGTCTTCAAGAGAGCGTACCTGCATCTCCCAACCATCCAACATCCCATCATCATCTGTATCGTTCACGAGTGGGTTTGTTGGATTCTGCCATGGGCGAGGTACGTGGAGAACCTCTGAACCGTCATCCAAACCATCATCATCAGTATCTGAGTTATTGGCGTGAGTCACATAGAGGTCTTGACCTTCAACAACTTCTTCTCCGTCTTCAAGGCCATCATTGTCAGTATCAAACATACATGGGCTTGTTGAATATGCCTCTCCATCCCATTCAAATCCATGAACCGCTTCAGTGTAATCGCCAAGACCATCTCCATCGGTATCTGCATTCGATGCGTTTCCACCTTGGTCACATAACTCTGAGAATTCTCTGTAGTCTGATAGCCCATCTGCATCGGTATCCCATGTCCCGGGGTCACTTGTCACTCGCACGGTCTGAGTACCTTTGTTGACAACCAGAATATCCCATCCCATCACTTCTATCCCGTCTTTGAGGCCATCTCCGTCGGTATCGCTTACCAGAGGATTCGTAGAACGGCCATCGATGATTCCATCTCCATCCCTATCCTTGGCGTTGTATTCCATGATATTCGTGAATTGTTCACTTATTTCCACTATCAACATCAATTGTTTGAGTCTGGAAGTGAATCTGTGATTTACGGTGACGTTGTCGCCGTATTCGTAGACATAGCCTGTGACAGGAGATGGAATCGGAACCTGCTGTGTGATGCCGCCAGGAAGTGTGATTTGAACAGTCATCACAGTTTCATTACTACTGACAAAATCTCCGATTGCAAAATGAATCACCTTTACCGTAGCACTGTTCTCAAGTTCATTGTAGTAGACTCCTCCATCTCCATCAGCATCCCATCCATCTCTGTCTGGGTCCTCATCTGCATTGGCACCATCGCGGGGGTGCAGGCCATTTGTTGCCTCCCAACCATCTGGCATCCCATCCGAATCTGTATCCTCTAACCATGGGCTTGTGTAGTTGTCAGCACCGAAGAAATCAGCCACTTTGTATTCCTCCACATTGGAAAGCCCATCTTCGTCCCAATCACCGAAAGAATCACTACTGTTTGCCGGTTTCAGAATATGTCCGGGATCTGCGCCCATCCCAGCAAGGGGGTGATCACTCAGGTCTCCATAGCAATGTTCGAAGCCATCGGGCATTCCATCGCCATCAGTATCCCAATCTCCAGGGCCATTCAAGAATCCGTCTTCATCCATATCTTCAAGGAACCATGACAATCCATCATTGCCACTGACATCGTGGAATGGTGCCTGCTTGTAGATTGTATTGAGCAGAGTCACTCCACAGTGCGAATCTAGTTCGATGTTTCCATTTTCGGCCTTGCCAAAGCCAATTTCCACTGGGTCTGACAACAAATCGCCATCGCTATCGTGAGAATCTGGATTTGTACCCCATCTTTCCTCCTCATAATTCAATAGACCATCCGAATCCGAATCATCCACCGCATCACAACTGACATAGCCATTAACGTGCATATCTGCGAATGTTTCTTCTCTTCCAGGAACCTCATCAAACCGCGGCATGATTACCTGAAGCCTTGTTGCATCATCTGTTATCATTGAACAGTTCCAGTTGCCATCAAGTGGGTTGAACATGGTGATGTTTTCGCCATTCCAATTGACGACGGTTGTATACATAGCTTCCCAGCGGTCATTGAGTCCGTCGTCATCGCTGTCGGGTTTACGAGGATCAGTACCTAGATTTGCCTCCTCAGTATTGGTCAATCCATCCTTGTCTGGGTCTCCATGTGGTCCGTCGTTAGGATCGGGCCATGGGTCGCCTTCGGTAATCTCGGCTTCACTGTCTGGAGTAGTTTCAGCATTATCCGGGTCATCATCATCGCCTTCACCATCATCGAGTGGGTTGAGTCCATTGGCTATTTCCCAACCATCATCCAGACCATCACCATCGGTGTCGCGTTTGGTCGGATCGGTACCATAGGTACTCAATTCCATGGAATCAGCGAGTCCATCTCCATCATTGTCCTCGTACTTTGATGTGGCTCCATCTCCTGGGTCCAGTGAACCTTCACTTTGGTCCTCATATCCTCCAATATCAGAATCGGTCTGCATGTATCCACTGACACCTACAAACATTGCACCGAACATCATCGTTGAGAGTATGGCAGCATATGCCATTTGGTTGTGAGATAGTGTCATGATTATTCCTCCGACATGACGTAGTCATGAGACAGTGTTTCCGGCGACCCCTGTTTCATCAATAAACCCTGTGGGTGCATGGGCGCTGGTTATTTCGCCGCAGCACCACATTCAGTAGCCTGAGTTCAGGCTCAAGCGATTTCGTGTCTCGAGCAGACTCTGATGATGTGTAATCCTTCATCCTGACGCCACTCAGCACGAGGTTGGCGGCCGTATGCCCGTTGCCAGCAAGCCATCACACGTCCAGTCAATAAAGCAGGATGAAATGAACTCTTGAATGTTAATTCAACTCCCCCATGCGAGTCACAAGATTTGCACAACTTCAGTTCACCATGCCCAGTTCTTGAGAAGAAAGTCATGGCCACTCCTTCCCAATGTTCGGTATCTGCGATCATCACATGCTCTCCTCCATCGATGAAGGCTTGTTTCTCAGCCCTAGCGAATATGTTCCATACCGCCACTCTTGCCTCATCCTCTAGATCCAGAATCAATGTGCCATCATCGAATTTGTTCTTTGTGTGTGGAAGGATTTCATCTTCCAGTCTCAAAATCAGGTCTCGACCCAACATGAAACTGCGTCGTCCGTCTACTTCCCAGCCAGAATCGTGCTTATCGACTGCTGGAAATGTTAGTTTTGCATCAGCCCTAGCCCTGTCGATCCATACTCCTGTGACTTTCCTTGGTGGGTGTGCCTGCCTTGAATCGGGCTCTAGAATGATGTCGGTTCTCGAAGCATCGTGTTGTTCCCAGCGGAACCTGAATCGTGAGCCTTGCAATACTTCCCATGCTCCAGCACCTTGTCCTCCAGCCATTGCGCTCTGAATCTGTTTCTCAACACTGATACGTCCCTCTGACTGCACACTTAGTAGACCTAGGCCACGTTCACTCCAATCTTCTAACAACCAAGGAATCCGTTTTCGTTTGCTGAAGATTCCCTTGGGTAAGGGGGTAGTGCGTCTGTTCTGCCTCCAAGTCTCGTGATCAGCAGAGGCATGCGCCAAACGCCGACCCAAAGGTTGAGCTGCGATTTCCTCCAAATGATTGAACCAATCGAGCATGTGATCGACAGATATCAATAGATGCGGAGACATTTCAAGAGAGGTGTCCAGATAAAGCCCATCTTCTGAAATGAAGCGCTGTGAAAGGCGCTCACTCATCACTTCATCGAGACGCGAATCCTGCGAATCCACGATGGGCATGAAAGGCTCTAGAGAAGGGATGCATTTGACCCTTGTCCGTATTGGCTTGAAAAATGAAGACCAGCATACTCATACACCGGCCAACAAAGCAGGCAGCATGGGAGGCGAGAGGTTCCCCGAGCCATACCAGCAACCTTCGAGTAAGGCTCCATCCTCTGAGTCTGTTAAATGGATACAATCTCAGGTGACTAGACATCATCAGCGCTTTGCTCGCAGCATTCCATTGATTGCGAGTGAGAATCTGGTCAGCCCCCTTGCTGCAGAGATGTTCAGCAGTGATTTGCACAACCGATATGCAGAGGGCCTGCCAGGCTCCAGATACTACGAGGGCAATGCCGATTATGACCCCATAGAGGAACACGTTGAGAGTCTAGCGAAGAGAGTGTTCGATGCACCTTTCGCTGATGTCAGGCCCATCTCAGGAACTACTGCTAACATTTCTGCCCTGTTTGCAATTTCAGCACCTGGAAACCGTTTCATGGCTCCCGAACTTGCAGCCGGGGCTCACATCTCGACCCAAAGATTCGGGGCTGCAGGATTGCGTGGACTCGATACCATCACTTATCCTTCGATTCCAGAGACCATGTCTATTGACACCGAATTGGCTGTCGAGATGATAGCACGGGAGAATCCAGATGTTTGTTACATCGGCCAATCTGTATATCTATTCCCATCTGATGTTAAGGAATTGGTTGAGGCAGCAAGAGAAATTGATGCCACTATCATGTATGATGCAGCTCATGTTCTTGGATTGATTGCGGGAAATCGTTTTCAGGACCCACTGCAAGATGGAGTAGATTTAGTGTGCGCTTCTACTCATAAGACTCTACCAGGGCCTCAACATGGAATCATTCTGGCGAATCAAGACCGCCAGTTGGCGAATGGCAAGATGCTGCATCGTGCAATTCGAAGCGCAGTGTTTCCTGGAGTGCATTCCAATCATCACTTGCACAAGGTAGCAGCACTGGGAGTCTCATTGGCAGAGGCATTGGAGTTCCAAGCAGATTATGCGGAACATACTATTGCCAATGCAAAAGCTCTGGCTGAAGGCCTGTGGGAGCGGGGGATGAAGGTCTTCGCTCCTGATCATGGTTTTACGGAGAGTCATACCATATTGGTCGACGTATCAGAATTTGGCGGAGGGGCTGATGTCAGTCTCAGGGCTGAATCATGTGGCTTGGTGATGAATAAGAATATGCTTCCTGGAGATACTTCTGCAGTCAGTCCGAGCGGAATCAGGTTGGGTACTCCCGAATTGACACGTTTGGGTATGGGTGTGGATGAGATGGATGAAGTTGCTCTGATGATACATCTTGCTGCGCAAGGTGATAGAGAATCAGAGGTAAGGCAACGGGCTGCAGAACTGAAGAAACGATTCAACAGTTTACATTACTGTTGGAACGTTGGACGTGGGGCCTATGCAGATCCTGAATTCAGTCCAGTCAACTGAAATCTATACCTTTGTCAGTATTATCACTTCTTCGTGCAGATGTTTGGCGCTGTGGCGGTTGGCGTTCAGATCTACGAGTATTTTGCGGTATTCCTCTTGCCGTCATTTCACTTCGCTCAATCATCCTTCTCTGCTGCCCCGGTCTAGCGCCTGACATCTTGCCCACTTTAGCCATTGCACTGACTCCTGCTTTTTTGCTGGATATGTGCTGGTTCCTTCCTCTATATGCCGGCGGGCCCACAATCTCTTCCAGAATAGGAAGGTCTCTTCCTCTCTCCCTTTCGTATTTCACCCACCAGCCTTTGCCAAGACGTTGGTATCGTGGTTTCTGACCCTTCTTCATCCTCTTTGCGGCTCGGGATAATCTAGTCTTGACCAGTTTGTCCTTTTCTATTGGGAAGCGGTTGAAGAGCCATCCTGGGTATCCTATATCGAAGACATTTCCATTCACCGAAACAAGTAAACCGTTCACTAAGAGATGGTTGCCCACAGGAACTGTGTCTGGTTTCAGACGCGCACCTTTCCTACGAAGACGACGAGCGTAACTGATCATACCTT
>JASMHR010000033.1 GCA_030750665.1 Candidatus Poseidoniaceae archaeon | reverse complement strand
GTCCCTCCATCAATGGCGTTACGAGCTCATGGTTCCGCCACACTACAGGATCCTGAAGTGGTTGACTGGGTCAATTTCATGGATATGGAATATTCACCCCCATCCGGTCTTGACAAAGTGTTGATTCTATTGCCGTGCAGTGAAAGGAAACCGTATCGCGACAGTCGTTCACACCATAGATTCAGAGAGGCTATTGGAAATACATCTGCTCATGAAGTGATGGTCACAAGCCCATTGGGATTGGTTCCGCGGGACTTGGAGCGAATATGGCCTGCTGCACATTATGATGTTCCAACAACAGGTGATTGGTCAGCAGATGAGATAAACCGAATAACAGGAATGGTTACTTCCTTGCTTAATCGCAATCAATATGAGTTGGTCATCAATCATTCTGGAATCGACTTGGACCCAACGGGGGACGTGCGATTCATCAATACGCGAGGCAAATCATCTGCTACTTCCAAAGATGCCCTTGGAAGGCTCTCTGAAGCGGTATCTGAGGCAAGAGATGAACATGGATTAGAGTACTTGAAGAATGACTACCGTCTATTGTTGGAATTTCTCTCAGTCGCTCGTCGTCAGATGAGAAATGATACTTGGATGAACGGTCTTCGCGTAGGTGGAAAACCGCCACGATGGAAGGTCTATGATGGTCAAAATCAGATGGCACAATGGCTTCCAGACAGGGGCTCATTGTCGTTGACCAAGGCTGCATTACCCAAATTGTTTGAACATGGTTCCTTGCCTTGTATCCACTTGAAGAGCGGTATGGAATGGAAGGGTGATGTATTTACTTCCAACCTTCTGAATTTTGATCCAGATTTCAAAAAAGGAGGAGACCTACTGGTCCTGCAGGATGGGGCACTCATTGGTATGGCAAGAGCAAGCATTGCTTCTTGGGCTTGGCCAGATTCACCCGGACGTTTGGCAAAAGGACATCACCGATTGTGAATTCAACGACCAGTACTCCATTGTTCCTGAACGATGTGGTTATGAAGGGGGAGTCGGTCGGCGGGTCGCCTGAGGTTAGATGAATGGCAAGGATGTACGCTCACAAAAGGGGGAAGAGTGGTTCCACCAAGGTCCATGGTGAGGAACTGCCTGAGTGGTCAAACACTGACAAGGATGCTATTGAGGAGTTGATTATCTCTCTGAATAAGGAAGGGCATTCAAATGCTGAAATCGGCACCATTCTAAGAGATCAGCACGCAGTTCCAGATATGCGCAGGGTCATCGGAATGAGAATCGGCACCTTCCTTTCTGCTAAGAATCTTGAATCGACATATCCTGAGGATATGATGAATTTGATGAGAAAGGCAGTTTCGATAATTGACCACCTTTCCCATAACCGCAAAGATCTTCACAATCGTCGTGCATTAGAGTTGACCGAGTCCAAGATTCGCCGTCTTGCTCGATACTATCAATCCCATGGCCGCTTGGCATCCGAATGGAAGTACAAGCGTGACCAAGTCCGTCTGATGGTCGAATGAATTAGACATCTTTTGCCTCAGGTTGAAATGCCTGTCTCATCTGAGAACTCTTCGTTGGTATGCAATCGTGGCATTCATTGCAGGAATTTTCGGACCTTGAGTCCGTCTTCAGGTCTGCCTTGCCGCTGTATGATGGGAGTCGGAAAGTTTCGTTGGTCGCTCATAGTGACCTTCAAGGAGTATTGGCTATGGCTCAATTGGAAGCAGCCTTCATTGATTCTGGGCTTTCATTTAGTCGAAGATTCGTTTCCTCTAGAAAACAGATGGTGGAAGTGGCGGCACCATTCATCAAGGTCACTTCATTCGGTGATGATGACCCAGGGACGCAGTTGGAGGATGGGGGGCTGGTCATTTCTCCCAAGGAAATGGAGTTTGATATTGGAACCAGTGGAAATAGAAGGAATGGTGTTATTGAACAAGTCGCACAGTGTGCAGTACTTGCAGAGATGTTGTCCAGCGGCAGCCCCTTGATCAAACGGTTGAGACCATGGGCTTTGGCAGGTGCATGGTTGCGGGATTCTATGGATACTGCATTCGATGCCCAATATTCACGGATCAAAGACCTTCTTTGTGAAGAAGGTAGTATTCGCACCGTTTGTATTGTCGAAGTTGAAGATTGTGAAGTATTGGGATTGTCCGGGATTTCTACCTCTTTGTTGAACCGGATGCGACGTAGGTGGGATTCTATGGACCTTGAACAACGCTCTTCTGCAATGAGTGATTTGATGCTACCAGCATTGGAGAATGAAATGCCTTCAACGGCTAGAATCGAGGAACTTGGGTGGAAACGGGTTCTGAGCAAGGATTGGAAGATGGATATGGCAACCATGCTTCATCGAGCGCAGCAGGAATGGCCTGAAGGCGGGGATCAACTTCATTCATCCCGCCTATTGGATGGACTGTTACGAACGGGTGAATTATAATCATCCAACTATTTTGAGAACTCTTCCACATCCACCACAAGGTAGCCGTAAGGGCCTGACATCGGAGACTACTGGATTGACAGTGGTACATTTGGGACAAGCAATGGTAGGGACCTCCGGCATATCTGATGTGTCTGGCATATCGTCTTCTCCTATCCGCCGAGGTGTGATGAGTGTTGTCACCATCCACACCCCACCAACCAAGCCCATCAAAGCCCCAAGGTTCTCTATCGGATAAGCGAACCAATATGCTAGAGCTACCAAGGGAATGAGGAGTGATTCGAGATACAATGGCTTCCGAGTCTTTCCTTTACTCAACAAGAAACAAGTGCCGAACATGACGATTATCAATCCCAAGCAGATCATGAACAGTGGAAGTGGTGCATGAAGAGGATTGGTTGATGGTTTGATTTGGACATCCATTCTGCTCCAATCAAGAATATCCTCTGAACTCAGAATGAGTACCTCTTTGGTCAAATGCCTTTCATGACTGAAATGAAGGTCTTCCGTTGAATCTTCACTGATTCCAATCAATGAAGACTGGCTATCCGTTTGCAGATCTACTTGCAGACTGACGGATTTCCAGAACACATCGATTTGAGGGGAAATGAATTGTTCAAGGAATTCAAAATATTCGCCATCGTTGATCGATTGAGTGGTACTTACCCTCAACTTCACCGGCTGGCGTGAAACGGTGTAGTCATCATTCAGTTCAATTTGAACTTGGAAGGTGTGGAATTCATTGAACCCTCCAAGCAATCCTTCAGGCTCCAGTTGCAACCCGCGTTCAAGGAACCAATTCATCAAAGCCCCTGACTGCAGTGTTGTTGCCATCTTCTCCAATTCGGCATTATCAATCACCTTGTCAGAATACTGTTCCTCGGAGAAAACGCCATCGAACAGAGCCCATGTCGAATCAGATTCGAGTTCTGTTGCTCCTTGATTTGTAATCCCCCAACGCATCCAATACGCCATGTCATCCTGTATGGTCAAAACCGTGGTTCTGGTAATCACCAGATTCTCAGCATCTTTCTGAATATCTGCATCTATCCTGACGTTCAACACACTACTATGTGCGGGACGAAGTGGCTCATCTTCACTGTAGAATGTGGTGGAACCATCACCATCACCAAGAGTGATATCGAATTCAGCCATAGCCTTCCAAGACTCGGAACCAGATTGGAGAGAGTATTCCACCAATACTGTGATTGATTCTTCTTGGTATCCGTCAGGTGCTGTCCATGACCAAGTTGCTTTGACGTCTTGACCAGATGGTGTCTTCACAGGTTGTTCAGTTATTGCCACACCATCCACTGAGCAGTGGATGTCTCCGTTCTCAATCAATTTCTGACCAAATCCCGAGCGTAGAATCGCAGGCAGATGCAGTGTTCTTCCATCGACCAAAGGTGTCTGTAGGTCTATATCTAGAAGGGGCAGGTCTCCAATCAGACTGCTGCCGTGGTCTTCATCCCCCCACTGGAATTCGATAGACGCTCCTCCGGAAGGAACCACGAACACCATTGTTGAGAGTATGAGTTCAACCGAGACAGTATCGCTGCTGACCAATGACCCGGCATCCACTTCTATTTCGAGATCTAGAGTACCTTCTCCATTGGGGAAATACACCTCCCCTGCGGGTGTCTGAGCTGTGAATGAATTAGGTCCAATGTCTATCTGCACAGTCCCATTCAATTGAACACCAGCAGCATTTTCGATTTCATAGTGGATGCTGAATTCCCAGGTGGTTGCTTCGTATTCACCATGGAAATCTGGTTGGAATGTCCAGATCCCAATACTTTCCTCGCTTGGGATGGAAGAAGAGATTGGTTTGCTTTGCAGGTCTCCTCTATCATTGTCAAATGGACTCAGGTCGTCCGCAGCAACAAGAAACAGTTCAACTGATTGACTATCGCAACATTCTCCTGCGGCGTGAACTTCAATCGCAAGATGCTGAGTACTTGACATCACTGTTGCCAGTATCAACAGGCTGAGTACGACAGGGCGTAGACTCGTAGCCCTACCTGCCATGTTCCGCTGTGCAGATGAAGTGCCTTTCAATCCAACGCTTCAGCGGGTGCTATTCATGCAATTGGCAGGTCACAATGCTCGTTCCAGCACGCTTCCCAATTCTCTCTCAAACAGAGTGACCAGTGCTTCTGAGACTTCTTCGTGCAGGTCGTCGGGAAGAATGGAAAGGCCGAGTCTGGCAGCAGCTCTTGTTGCCTTCAGTTCAGCATATACCGTTCTGGCTTTGGCGTTGAAGTAGTAGGTCAATGATTCACGTAATTCTTCTTTCAATTCAGGGTCATCATCAATCTTGTTCTTGATATGAGCCTTCAATTCATCCTTGACCAAATCTCTGACCGCTTCAAGGACGAGGTCCTCGGTCTGCATCAAGTCTCGCAACTGTTCTCGCACTGAACCCGTAAGAATCCTCTCGATAGCCATGCTTGTGCGATGAGAGGGGCATTTTTCAACCATTGCCTTGAATCGAAGTCCTAATTTTGCAATGGAATGGTTGAAAACCGGAGGTATGTTGCGTTGGGCTGGTGGAACCCGTGTCTGAAGTACGCATTAGAGATCTCGTCTTGACCGACGAACATGATACAGTTGAATTAGAAGATAGCCTTGTTGATGCTGCAACGAAGTTACTATCTCTCCCGAGAGGTATTCTTGTTGCGCTTGATGGAGGTAAAGTGAAAGGAGTATTGACAAGCATCCAGATTCTATCTGCCGTTGCTGAAGGAAGTGATATGGAGGCCGAGAAATGTGGCGCACATATTGATACTGATGTTATGGAAGTAGGACATGATGATATTGTTTCGGAGATAGTTGCGGCAATGAATGAGCGCCGTCCACATGCAGTTGTTGCAACTGATGATGAGGGTAATTTCACAGGCTATTTCTCTCCAAATGATTATCGCCAAGCAATGGCTCTTGCTCAGAACAATCCGGCGATTCAAGCACTTGAAGAGTGAGTATCAGTAATGGCATAGAACGAGAGCATCGTTCTCAATCACTGCATAGCCTATTCGTTCCAGTTGAACCATTGTTCCATCTGGGTAGGTATTATCCTCCAATATTCCAGATTCCCTCTTCAGAGTATTCTCCTCTCCAGAATAGAGGATGCTTTCTGTCCCCGCACTGTTCCAGTGAACGATATTCGCTCCTGGCTCGGGTTCGATGGAGGTAAGAATTGCCTTTCCATCGTCGCTGAGCTGAATGTCTGCGAAGTCTTTGAGGCGCATTCTTCCATTTTCTTGCTTTGCCATTTCAAAGTCTGATTTTTCGATATGCACGGTGCCGTTTGACAGGTCAATCCTGCGAACTGGAAATTCATCATGCTCCGGATGCCCTGGAACCTCAAGGAACGATGGAGCCTCGACATTGCTGGTATCCAGTTCCAATGCGATAGCATCACGAACGAATGCCAATCGGGGCGAGCCTCTGTCTATGACCTTGGTATTGTGAGAGTTGAGAGTGGATAATGCAACGCTGATGTCTTTCTGTGTCAAACCTAATTCAATCCAGAACGAGCGTAGTGCTTCTGGGCGGATTCCTCGCCTTCGCATGGCTGCGAGAGTGGGGAGTCTGAGATCATCCCAACCAGTGAATTCACCTCCTTCAATCGCCGCTCTCATCCCCGATGTCGAGAATCCTCCATATTCGTGAACCTTCACCCTACCCCAATATATTGTTTCAGGATATACCCATCCAAAATGTTCGTAGAGCAGCAACTGCTTACGGGTAGAGTCCATCAGGTCTTTGCCTCTGATGATATGTGTAACTCCCTGCAGATGGTCCTCAACAGCACTCTGGAAATCTAGCAATGGCCACACCTTCCAACGATTGCCAATCTCAACTCTTGGGTGCGGGTTTGCATCAGTATCCTGTATTCTGAGGGCTGGCCAATCCCGTAAGGCAGGATTCGGCAGACTCATCTCGGTTTTGACGCGGACAACGGCATCTCCTGCTTTCAATACCCCATCTTTCATCTGGTTCCATAGTTCGATATTCACTTCCACATCGGCACACCGGTGCGGACAATTACTCATTTCCAGCCGATGCTGTTTGAATTCATCAGCACTGCATAGACATACATATGCTCCATTCATTTTCAGTAGTTCCAAGGCATGTTGATGATAGATATCTATTCGATCGCTTGCAATCACCACCACAGGTTCGATGTCGGTCAGCCAACGTACTTCTTGTTCAATCATTGAATATGATTCTGGCAGTGGTGGTTTACGTACAGTGTCGGTATCATCAAATCGTAGAATCAATTTCCCACCAAGCGATTTCGCATACTCAGAATTGATCACCACTCCTCTACTGTGCCCAAATGATAGAGGGCCATTTGGATTTGGAGCAAATCTCAGAATCACCTTTCCAGCATCGGCTTCAGGTAGTTCAGGAAGTCCTTGTCTTCGTTCTTTGACCTGTTTCTCCAAGAGATGTGGGGCCAGAGAGCGCAATTCCTCTCTTATCGATTCCAGACCACTTTCACCTGCTTTCATATTGGCTTCTTCAACCAAAGAGGCAACCATTGGAGAGATCTCCTTTCCATGCGCTCTCAGGTCAGTTCGTTCTCCCATCAGGCGCCCAATCACACTGCCGGCTTTTCCCTGACCTTCGTACTGAAGGGCATTCTGGAGACAATATGCGCGGATGAGGTCCGCTGTCTCGGAGTCGGGTTGCCAAGTCATGGTTAGTCCTCGCGGGAATACCCCCCTTCAATGCGGTGGCTGTAATTCTCCTCAAAACAGGGTTCTCTGTGCAGGTTCAGGCCCATCGCTATCAATTGAAGGTCTCGTGGGAGGGAGGTGTCCAAACATCTCTCTACTGATGTCTGCTGTAGTCTTCCATCTCCATCGCAACACATCATCTGGAACTCCGTCGACAATCAATTTTCTGACGGCTTCTCTAGTCACTGGGTCAGAAGGATATCCAGAACCTAATGCGATATTCTTGCTGAGGGAAAGTTCTGCGATGGCCCGATCACGACATTCCTTTGCTAGAATACTTGCCGCACCAACTTCAGGAAACAGTTCATCTGCTCCATGCCTACTGTCAACCTCCCATCCTTCCAATGGCCATTCATCGAGTTGTTCACATACCTGTTTGCCGAATCTCAGTTCATTGACATCACAGGCATCGAGACGAATGATTCCGCTTGAATCAGCAGGAAGAATCTGGTTGACTAGGTGTGCGAAGATGTCGCGCTCATGTTGATTCAGATTAGATCTCTGCATTGCATTGTCAATCGCTGCAGGACTTGATTCATGGATATTGATCAGCCAGCCTCTCTTCGTTGATTCAGTCAATAACCACGCTTCCAAATCAGCCCTTTTTTGGCTGGTGAGTTGTTTTGAATCTTTGATTCCAGCATCTATGAGTATCTGCAGGTCATTCTCGGGACATGCGAATGCAGCCACTACAAGTGGTCCGATAACAGGGCCTCTTCCGGCTTCATCGACTCCAATGTTCCACATTCTCAGTCCTCGAGGTCAAGGTCATGGTCGTCTTGAAGGGAGCTAACATTTTCCGTCCTCTTGCTTTCATCCTCACCAAGATCGAGGTCCAAATCCAAGCCTTCAGCATCAGAATTGTCGGGCAATGGAATCTCCTTGTTCTCCATCAGACCTTTTGGGTCATGGCGTATGGTGCGTTCAGGAACAGCTTCCACTTCGGGTAATGAAACATTTGAGTCGTGAGGTTTAGTACCTCCTTGCAACAATCCCGATGCTAGGTCATCCATCTGTGTCAGAGCCTGCTTCTCGTCGTGATGGTCGAGTACAATGCTCGCGGCATCGATCAATTCAGGCTCAATTGGCTTTGCTGCGCCCTTCTTTCTCGGGCCACTGGTCAGATTGAAGGCGGCAACGAAATGTTCTGCATCCATGCTTGGGCTATCTGGAATGTCAATCTCTTGAGAATCTCTCTCCCCGAATTTTGCTGATACATCGACAAAAGATTCTTCTTTCTTGTTCGCAGTGATTTCCATCAGCGCTTTTCTTTCTCTTTCCTCGCTGATCAATCTTCTTCTTCTTTTCATTGTCAAGTGGATGGCTAATGCAGAGAATATGATGGCAAAGAGAGTGTATGAATGTCTGCTCCATGCTTCTTCGATATTCGAGAGCAAGGGTTCGAGATTGAGCCATGAGTCTTCATCCGCCTTTTCCTGATCTGCTTGCCAAGGAATCCCTATCCACGAATGGTTGGCAGAAGCGAATACTTCGTCTCCACCGGGGTCAGAGAAACTCCACATGCTCACATTCATCCATAGTGTTCCGTTCAGTTGCTCGTCTTCGGGCAGGTGTGCCCAAGACCTGAACGTCATGTTCTCTCCTGGCTCGATATCGAGCATTTGGAAATCCCTCAGTGTCTCTGCACGCCAATCAAATTCAGCCTCATTAGGAGGAATCAAGCCATGTTCTGTATAATGGCTAACTGTAAGCACCACTATCAGCCCATCAATTCCGTTCCCTTGGTTCTTTACTGTGCAGGAAAGTGTCATGTTTCCTTTAGCATCAATTTCATCGATCACCTCTTCAAATATCCAGTTAGACTTCAATGCCACTGTGACATTGATACTTATTGTATCAATCACTGTGTTATTCCATTTCAGTCTCAAATTCCAGACTACATCATCCTCAGAGAACGCTTGCACTCCTTCTTGCACAGAGATGATGATGCTGGAAACATTTTGGCTTTCCCCTTTTGAAAGTATCACTTCACTTGACTGGTGGCTGATTTCGGCCCATTCTGGATAGATAGGGAAGAGAATGTATTCATCATCATAATTTCCGTTGTTAGTGACCTGCACGGCCCCCTCACATGATTGACTCGGGTCTAATGAGCGACACTCAAATCCAGTGAAATCAAGTTCGCCACTCCGTTGCCGTAGAATTTCTGCACTCAGTTCGACTGAATCTACACGGCTTGGAGCCGCTGGGCTGTAGACAGCCACTTTGATGGTCACGTTTCCACCTGCTTTGTATGGTGCTTGGAAATTGATATCGACCACGCCGCTTTCATTCACACCGACCAAGGAGACGTTGTATTCGGTGGCAATTCGGATGGTCCAATCATCAATTCCCAGAATATCATTTGCTTGTCCATTTTCGATTGCTACTCCATTTGCTTCCAGTGGTGTTATCTCCACTTCTATCCTAGTCTGGGAATTGCCAACGTTGCGTAACCCAATCCGCAGTTTACCGGTTCCGCTGGGCTCGACCACCAGATCATCTTCGAACCAATCGATGCTAGTATTATGGAATACTTTTGGGACAATGGTGAAAGTGTAGAGTGAAACCCTGGTGTCGAGCGATGAAGTTGCACTCATCGTCCATGATTTTTCCACTCCTGCCATGGGTGAGCCATTGATGACTGGGGGAACCCATACTGAGATATTGACCCAACCAAGACCACCTGATTCAAGTTGCATATCTGTTCCGTTCCATGGTTCAGAACCAAGGTCCCACTCCATATGCCATCCCACGTCGCCATTGAGTTGGATGAGTGGCGTATCCTGATGAGAGCCAGTGTTGGAGATATTCAAGGCAAAGGAGAAGGGAGTATCTGGATTGACATTGAAAGTTGAACCAGAACTGCCCCAGGTCAAGTTACTAGACAGGTCTATGGAGATGCTGACACTATTGTTGTAGAAAGGAATCTGTTCGCCACTCTTGAACCACGATAATCCTAGTGTCTGGAATCCAAGTTGAGCATCAAAATCAGGAGTGAGGGTGAGCAACAATTGTCCAAGCGCATTCTCATTCATTTCAACACCAGACTGTGGAAGTCCAGAGACCTCCACATCGGTCAATTGGTTGGTGGTGTTGATGTTCACCATCAGATCTTCAGGTAGTTGGTTGTGCCAAACCATGGAGACATCGGTGCTCTCAGAGCGATGTAGGTGTATCACTCCAGGGTCAGAAACCGTGAAATCGCCATCTCTCGCGGAGGAAGGTGCTAATTCCTTAGACCACAACTGTTGTTCCAAAGATGTCGATGATGAGCAAATGAATGCGCATAACAGCACGATGGTCCATCTCCTCATGGATGTCCGGCGAGCATTCATGCCTTCAATAATTACCTTTGATGGACTTATCTTCCCTATCGGTAGTATCATCTGTAACCCTTCCTCTGGAAAAGCATGGCGCCACCATGGCCTTTCAAGAAGAAGAAGCAGGAAACAGAGAATTCACCTGCCCCAGTGGCATACGAATTGGGAGACGGCAGTTCTGCCAAGACACTTGCAGACAAGTCTCATGTAGAGAGCACTGATTTCAAGGCAGCTATGGCTGCTCTCTCAACTCCGCATCTTGATACTGCAACTCCTGAGGCTGATTTGAATGCTCAGAGTGAAAGCAATACTCCCGTTCATGTACAATCTTCAGATGGGTATTGGTATCTGAAAGCAGCAGATGGCAGTTTTGAGCCAACCCCATACGTCAAGTTGGAGGATGGCTCGTTCAAGCCACACGCATGATCATCGCCAAGGGTTACTACTTTGCGCAGATAAATCAGGAGCACCGGGGACGTCAGGGTAAGGAGCGAATTCCATGCTGGATGATTTCCCTCCTTTCCGTTGTCTGATGAGCATGAGTACCAGAATCATGATGGTGACTGCCAAAGTTACTGCCAGAGTGGCGGTGGTGGTGGACTTTCCTTTCAATTCTGAAGATTGAGCATCATCAGAGGCGTCTGTATTTCCGTCTCCAGAACCATCTTCTCCGGGGGTTGGCAAGACCGGTGTTGTGACATTCACTTTGTTCTCTTGGCATAATTCCTCAGTTCCTCTTTCAATACAGACTGAGACATTGAAACTACCATTATCAGTCCAAACATGGTAGACGGTTGAGCCTGTGGAATTTCCACCATCGCCGAATTCCCAGTTGATACGATCCACAGTAATGTTCAATTGGATGGCGAAGGTGATGTTTTCATACATTTCAATATCTTCTGGTATGGAAATGGCAATGAATCCTAATTCCGGAGGAGGGGGCTCAGGAGGCTGTGTGCCCTCATCAATCTCTGAGTCGCAATCATCATCCTTTTCATTCCAAATCTCAATCGCATCGGGATTGATTGCGGAATTATTCTCGTCGCAGTCTTCGAACCAATAGAATCCGTCTCCATCCTGATCTGCATCGAAAACCAATGGGTCGGTTTGGTGAATCCAAATCTCCACAAAATCAGAAAGTCCATCATCATCTGTGTCTGAGTCATTGAAATCAGTTCCATATTGTGAATACTCAGAATAATCAGAAAGTCCATCATCATCCGCATCGCTCAGCATGAAATCTTCATCTATCAGGCCATCACAATCTTCGTCAACACCGTTCAAGGATTCAACCGCACCAGGGTGAATGGAAGAGTTTGATTCATTGCAGTCATCGAACCAATACCAGCCGTCTGCATCCAGATCTGGATCTGGGACTAATGGATCAGTGCCGAGTTCCAACACTTCTCGTCCATCTTCCAATCCATCATCATCAGTATCGTTGTCGAGGTGATTTGTACCATGCTGATGCCATTCAGCCCAGTCGTCAAGTAAATCTGAGTCTGAATCAAATTGATCAAACCCTTCGTCAGTCGCATTGTCACAGTCATCGTTGATACCATTCAGTATTTCCACTGCAGCAGGATTGATGGAAGCATTTGAGTCGTTACAATCATCAAACCAATAGAATCCATCAGCATCAAAATCAGCGTCAGCAACCAACGGGTCAGTGCCGTGTACGAGGACTTCATCTCCATCGTTCAATCCATCTCCATCAGTATCCCATAGGTTGGGGTCTGAGCCGATGGTCCCAACTTCAAGACCGTCGTTGAGGCCATCGTTGTCAGAATCATTATCCAAGGGATTCGTGCCATAGATAAGGACTTCATGGCCATCTCCTAAACCGTCGTCATCGGTATCATAGTCGTCAGGGTCGGTGTTGTGGACATCGGTCTCATTGCTGTCCCATAACAAATCACCATCACTATCCACAACAGCATTTGTTCCATGAAGCATCAATTCCCAGTGATTCCAGGTTCCGACATCCTGATTTCCATCATCATATACCTCCAGTGTCCAAGTTCCTTGAGATAATTCATTCCAGTGTTGAACACTTGAGAATACCCATTCATCGTAGTTATTACCACTATCTCGATTAGCGACATAGTTGATGAGTTTTGATTCGGTTCCATCTGGAGATATCAGGGTGATGTCGAGGTCACTGCGGTATGGGTGACTTGCATCAAATAGTATCTCAACGGATTCCAGCATGATGTTGTCATTGACTACAAAGGTCGAGACCACCGGATTGTTGGGGTCATTATCGGGAATGGATTGGGCGACGTTCACAGTACCCGAGGTCAAGTTGACCTCTGTACCTACGGTTGTCCAGTTATTGGCAATGTCAACAGCATGTCCTGCGTCGATAACTCCGAAGCCATACTTGTGATTGAATTGAAGACCGGCTCCGTTGGCACTCCATCCTGAATCGCTGGCATCATTCATTCTCGAACTTTGTACCAAGACATGCTGCACATCTCTCCATGTCAGATTTGAGTTGGCTTCGAGCATCAATGCGATAACTCCTGAAACCAAAGGCGTTGCACTTGAAGTTCCTCCGAATGAATCTGTGTAGTCCGAATTGCTGTAGCCGCTGGAGCCTTGGAGGTCAGTGGTTGTGATTCCAACTCCGCTGCCATCAGAAGGTGCAGAGACCAATACGTTGGCGCCAGGTTCTCCATATGTGGTCTGGTCCCCATCGTGGTCGACTGCAGTCACTGAAATCGTGTATCGACTGTTGGCATATCCATCAAGGTTTGAGTCATCGTCGTTTGAAAGCCCATTTCCTGCAGCCCATGTGATGATGTTTCCAAGTCCACCACGTCCACTATATGCATCATTCTCGAATGCAGCCAGCATGTATGGACCCGGAGCTTCCAATGTGTAGCCATTATCCGAGGGGCCCCAACTATTGCTGTAGATATCGATGGCCTGATTCTGATGTGAGAGAGCGTCTGCTTCGTCAGTGTCTGACTTGCTGCATGCAATTAGTAGAAGCCCTGTCAACGATGCATCTGGAGCCGCTCCACTGACTCCTTTGCCGTTATCTCCAGTTGCTGCTGCGACTCCTGCTGCTGAGGTGCCATGGCTATTCCAACTGCTAGGCATTGGGTTGCCATCATTTCCACAGTAATCGTAGTCCAGTGTATGGTCGTAATTGCTTGACAAGTCTTCGTGGTCGTGTTCCAGACCATCATCGACAATACCTATTGTGACTCCCGTTCCGAGCACTTGGTCCCATGCACCGGAAATGTTGACATCTTCTCCTGATACTCCATTGTCCTGCCCAGTGTTCTTCAAGTGCCATTGGTCGTCAAAGAGTGTGTCATCAGGTATCATTCGTGGCAGGCTTACCTTCTTCAATAAGGGATAGAAACTCTCTACTTCAAGTTCAGAGAGAATTGACACTGGTTCAGAGTTAGAGTCGAATCTCCATATCCATGCATCTTCCAGCAGTGGTGCTGGAATCAGTGTTGCTCCAGCAGAAGTTGCCATCCTTCGGCTATGCATCTCGCTGGGTCCACAATCTGATGGTGGAGATACCACCATCCATTCCCTGTTCTGTAATTCATTGATCGAATAGGTTTCAAGATTTGATACTCGGTCGAAAGATGATTGTATTGTTCGTGAATATCGTGCCAATCCACACGCAGCATCAGATTCTTCAGAACCTTGTTTATTCATTGAATCTGAATGAGTGGCTGAAATGGCAGGTGTCCAAGCCATGGTCAGCATTGAGAGCATCAACAAGAGTGTACTAGTGCTCTTCGCCAATCCCATGATTTGTGGAGTCTAGACAAGCCCTTTTGGTCTTTCCATGTCTTGAATCTAGAGGACAGGGTCTCGAATAGCTTGACGCAAGGCCTCTACATCGAATTCCGCTGCATGTAATGGAACTCTTAAATCAAAATAATCGCCTACAACAGGGTCTATCTCTCCCATCTGGCCCACTTCTTTGCCAGAAATGAGAATCCTTGCAGAACGCCCTTTCATCCACGGGCCTTCTTCAACGGCAACTGTTTCCCAACTGATGTCCAGTTCTTGTGAGTCTGTTCCAAGGTCTCTCAACAGTGCTTGAGCCATGCCTCTACTCTGCGAGAATGAGGAGACCTGCTCAGCGCAAAGCCAAGCAATCCTGTTCCGATTTTTATGGCCTCTTACACAGATGCCAGATTCGTAGATACGTTGTGGCAATTCATGTCTCCGATTTGCGGATAACAATCGCAACAGACTAGGCAAGATGGATTGGCGAAGAATGGTGTGTTCTCCAGTGATGGGATTCATGATGGTGGTGACTTCTCCATCAGTTGGAATTCTGGTCGCTTCGAATTGATCAGTCTCATTGGAGAGTGTCAGGCTCTGGACCTGCTGAAGTCCAAGTCCTTGGAGACAATCTCTGAGGCGACGAATGAAGGTGGCATCTTTGCGGGGAACTGCTGTGGTTGGAAATGTAGGAGTGGCTTCTCCAAGATTCTCGTACCCATGTCCAATGGCAATTTCCTCAATCAAGTCGATGGGGTGCAGGATGTCGAATCTCCACCGTGGCATCTCAATCACCAGCCATTCCCCCTGTGGTGAAACGTCAGCCATTCTATCACCTCCTGTGCCATTGGAAGGTTCTCTGCCCAGATATCGGCCACCCATTCTACTGATTGCGAGTTGCAATTCGTCATCACTGAATCCATGCCCGAGAATCTGCATCACCAATTCTTCAGGAACTCTGTGTTTCTGTGGACTTCCATCTGGGGTGTTCAATTGCTCGTCGTGACAGGAACTTGTTCTAACCGATTCAATCACCCCGCCGCGCGCTGCAAGTTGCAGACAGACGAGCAGCAAACAGCATTCGCAAGCCCTTTGATCCCAACCGGTGACATCGATGAAGAAGTCCGTGGTCGAATGGCTTACAGTGGTATGGTCACCATTGATTATCGGTGGAAATGACAAGACTTTGTCTGTGGCATCCAGAATCACGGGATAGCGGTCAAAACCCTCGAGGAGGTGAGCATAATCCACTCCTTTCTCATGCTTGCTGAGAATTTCATCTATGCTCATGGAATGAGTCATCTGCAGAGGAGTGAAAGAGTAGTCTCCTGGAACGCACACTACCCTGAATGGTGGTGCCAATGTTGCAAGATCATGAACTCCAATCGACGCTCTTCTCCTTCCCCTTCCGATAGCGAAATGCAATTTTTCTTGGTGATCCATCAGGGCCTTGATGAAATTCTCCTTGTCCTCAGCAGTATCACCACTGTCAACTCCTCGTACAATCGCACCTAGAATGACAGGTCTGACCTCTGCAAGGGCAATATCGACATCCATGCTAACTTCACCATCTACAACATCCAAAGCAGGTTGCGACTCAGTACCATGAAGAAAAGGTCTGATGGCATGAGCCAAAGTTTCTCCAGATAGCAGGTCAGGGCGGTCAGGGAATATCTCAATCTCCAGCATCTCATCATCGCATCTGTCAATGTCGGTTCCAAGAAGAGGAAGTTCATCCAACAGTCTGGTGAAGTCGTGTTCAACTCCATGTGTTGCCTGAATCTTGTTCAGAAGTTCCTGTTCCACTTTGATCGTTGGCATCAATACACCTCAATTTGCGAACCAATGTGGCAGTGGACGTCCATATCCGGAGAGACGGAGGCCACTGGTTGAGGCCGTTTCATGATCCAAAGCCCGCAGATGTTTTCGGGTCAGATTATCAATGGTGGAAATGCCAAGATGCACCAACCAACCACACAATCCTTCGTGAAGTTCTATCAGCCATGTCTCGATGGCTTGGCTGGAATCATCCGGTACCTGACAACTGAGGATGGTTGAACCAGCAGCACAAGAAATTGCGAGATCAGCTGCATCAGCATTCCAATCAATGCTAAGCCCCGAAAGAATCCCATCAGTAGCCATTCCCGAAGATGCGGCAGAACGTCCAACCAATGGGAGGGCGGAATTTGCACTTCTTCCACTCGAATCTCCAAGCCTTGCGATGACTGCATCAATTCCACAACCAGTTGCTGCGCGATGTAATCTTTCGACACGGTCAACATCATCGGTGAAGATGATCGGGGAATCTTCATCCAGAATTCCTCGCAATGAAACCACGATGCCATCAAGAACGGGTGAACTGAATGTTGGAAGCGCTGCAAGATCGAGGACCACTCCGCCAGCCTTCTCCAGAAGCGTGGAACAATCATTCAGATTATTTGCATCAAGCATGACTAGGTCAATGCTTCTAGGCTCCTTGCGGACAATGAATGGTTGAATCGAGATCAGATTTCCCTTCAGACCTTTGCCTGAGTCTCTCATCGGAATCAAAGGCAGGGGTAATCCAATCGCTTTTGCCTCTCCACCTCTTTCGGCAAGAAGCACCAAGGTGTCTCTTTGAGAGTGGGGTGGGATTACATCTTCACCACCGTTGACCAAGCCGATTCCACCCCAACCGCCGCTCGGTACGGAGTCAGGAGCAGCGGGTCTGATGGTGGAATCGTCAACTGCAGTCAAGCAGACTGCATCGTTGGGCACTTCAAGCGTCGTGTCCCCAATTTCAGAGTTGAGTTTCTTGGCTTCGGCCGCGCTGA
>JASMHR010000032.1 GCA_030750665.1 Candidatus Poseidoniaceae archaeon | reverse complement strand
TGATGGATATTTGGATGTCATCATTGGAGATTATAATGGCCAGAATCGCGGCTGGAGGAATTGCATTTTGCAGAACGAATGTGATGAAATTGAGGGTGGTGGTTACGGTTGGAGCAGTTCTGAATCTGATGATACTACTGAATTGATTGGGGGAGATATTGATGGAGATGGTAGAGCGGATCTAGTGTCAGTCAATGATGGTCAGAATCGAATCTATCTGATGACTGATCCAGGTCAATATCCGGGTTCTTCCAATCGCTTGTCCTCTTCCGCATCTTGGAGCAGTAGTGACAATAAATGGTCTGTTTGCGCGGAATTGGCCGATTTCAATGGAGATGGAGACCTCGACATGTTCGTTGGTAATTATGGTGAAGTCGACCAGATATTCTTCAACACTGGCTCTACTTTGAGTACCACTGCAGGCTGGAGCAGTTTTTCTTCCATGGATACGCAAGGTTGCGACGTTGGAGATGTGGACGGCGATGGAGATATTGATATTGTAGTCGCAAATGAAAATCAGCCAAATCAATTGTACCTTAATCCTGGGACAGGCAACTTTCCCACCAGTCCTTCATGGCAGACCCCCAACAGCATCGATACAGTGAGTATTGGATTATGGGATGTCGACAATGATGGAGACCTCGATATGGTCGAAGGAAACTATCAGTCGAACAATTACATTCGCTTGAATGAAGCAGGCACGTTCAGCAATATCATCTGGACCAGCCCTGATATTCTCGACACATGGGTGTTGAAGATGGGAGACATCAATGCTGATGGAACGATTGATTTAGCCGTCGCTAATGAACAACAGACCAATCAGGTATTTTTCGGAGCATTTGACCAAGATGGAGATTGGGTCAGCGAACCAAGCGATGAAGTTCCAAGTGACCCAACTCAGGTCAGTGACCAAGATGAAGATGGCTTCGGAGATCGAACCCAAGGACGGCTACCCGATGGTTGCATAGGATATTGGGGAGATTCTTGGAGGGACCGGTTCGGTTGTCCAGACTTGGATGGTGATGGTGAGTCGGACCTCAATGATGCTTTTTTCCAGAATGCCACTCAATGGAATGACAGTGATGGCGATGGCTTCGGTGATAATTGGGGTAACATGAGTTGGTCTTCAAGGTCGTCTTCTTGGCCAGGAGAATATGTTGTTGACGCATATTTGCAAGACCCCTCTCCTTTGGATTATGATAACGATGGTTTTGAGGATTCGACTTTGCAAGGCGTTGGAGCCAGTGGCGATTTCGATGATTGTCCATTGCAATTCGGTACTTCGTGGCTTGACTCGTTTGGTTGCCTAGATGGCGACGGTGATGGCACCAGTGATTCAGTAGACGATTTCCCTAGTGATTCAACACAGGTTGAAGACAGTGATGGAGATGGATGGGGTGACAATCCCAATGGTTTCAATCCAGATAGATATCCGAGTGATCCAACTCAACATTCTGATACTGACGGCGATGGATATGGAGACAATGTATCCGGAAACAATCCCGACATATTCCCCTACGAAAGCACTCAATGGTCAGACGAGGATGGAGACGGATATGGTGACAATTCAAAGGGGATTCAACCGGATTCCTGTAGAGATGTTTTTGGAAACAGCACAATTGATCGATTTGGTTGTGTTGATTCCGATGGCGACGGCTGGGCTGATGAAACAGATTTCGCTGATTTCGATGCTTTGCAATGGAGTGATACTGATGGGGATGGAGTTGCTGACGAAGTAGATGATAAATGTCCACTGACATGGGGAGACAGCGTCAATGACAGAACCGGTTGTCTTGACACAGATGGAGATGGTTGGTCTGACCCCACCCCGCAATGGCCAGCAAGTCCTCTGGGTTATGCAGATAGTCATCCTGATGATGCTACCCAGTGGCAAGATACGGATGGAGACGGTTTCGGTGACAGCAAGTCAGGAGTTCAGGGAGATGATTGCAAGGCTGAGGCTGGAAGCAGTACGATGAAAGTCGTCGATTCAACCTTGGAAGATTGGTTTGGTTGCCAAGATTCAGACAATGATGGCTTTGAGGATGATAGTGACGATTGTCCTCTGACTGCAGGAACCTCAAGCCTCGATAGTTGGGGTTGTCTAGACAGTGATTCAGATGGATTGAGTGATTTTGCTGACGATTGTGTCACTCAGAATGGCGATTCTCAATATGACTTGGTCGGTTGTCCGGATATGGATGGAGATGGCATTTCTGACCTCAATGACCCTTCGCCAAAGGATGGACTTGGAACCGAGCAGGATTGGGATGCTGATGGTTATCCAAATCCAGTTGATTCTTCAAATATCACTTCAGGTGAGGATGCTTTTCCTCTGGATGCCAGTCAATGGTCGGACCATGATGGCGATGGCATGGGTGATAATCCGAATGGAACCAATCCCGATATCTTCCCTGATGACCATGATAATGATGGAGTGAATGACCAAGATGACCCGTTCCCTGATGACCCATTGGAATCTCAGGATACCGATGGTGATGGAATTGGTGACAACGAGGACTTGGATGCGGATGGAGACGGTTATCTCGATGAGGATGAATTACGTCAAGGAACAGACCCATTCAGTTCTTCTTCGCATCCCATCGACAGTTTCGAAGTAGTTGTTCCTGGCACCAATATTGGCCTTAGCGCGTGGGATTTAATGGGGATTTTTGGCGGCATGCCAGTTTTCATCTGGGTAGTGTTCGGACTCTCCACTCGTGGAGCGAGGACACAGAGATTTGAGGAGGCCATGTTCGCAGCCCAATCTGAAGAAGAATTAGCAATCATCTCGGATGAATATGAACGTGCATTGATGTGGAGAATGATAGGTCCCCATCAGGCTCTTCGTCTGGAACGAATACGTTCCAATCTCGAGGTACAGTTCAACACTATGATGGATTTCGATAGATCAGATGAGGCATCATCAGTACTGACAGATGGCCAACCTCCTACTTCTGACATGCAAGGTCGGGTTTCAACAGATGGATATGAATGGTTGAAACATGGCGGTCAAGATTGGTATCGCAAACCGGGTGCTAGCATCGAATGGGTCAAATGGCGTTAAACAGAAATCAGCATTTAATTGAAATTCGCGGCATAATCCTCTAATCTGTGAAGGTTGTCGAAGCCACGTGGCAGAGGAGCACGAGAAGTATACCACCATGGAACAACCGTGGTGGGCGAATGATGGTCTCATTCTCGTTCTGACGATGATGAACATTGGAATCATCATTTATGATTTAGAAGAAGGATTAGTGTTTGGAACCACAGAATGGTTGGTTCTTGCAATTATTGATTTTATTCTTATAGCCTTGTTCGTTGCAGATTTGGCTGAGGACCATTCTCGTTGTAATGACAAGGAATGGTGGTGGCGAACTCATGGATGGGAGTTCCTTGGTTTGATGCCTTTGGCTCTCACTGCTATGCCATTACTCCGAAATGCAGGGGCTCTGCGATTGTTGCGTTTGATACGTGCATTCTCAGGGATTCTACGCCTCATCGGTGCAACCCAGAGAGCCAAGGAAGTGACTATTCAGAAGCAGGTCCAACATCTGTTTCTCATCGTATTCGTTCTCATTGTCTCAGCAGCCTTCTTCGTCTACGTCTTTGAGAATGAATACTACGATACCTATTGCTTAGGTATCAATCCAGGCATTGAGTGTGGCAACATCATCCACGCATTCCCTGATGCGATTTGGTGGGCGGTCGTGACCACCACGACGGTTGGTTTCGGCGACTTCACACCAGTCACATGGCCAGCTCGTATCATCGCCATGTGTCTGATGATGATTGGCATTGGCTTAGTCGGTTCCTTGGCTGCAACCTTGTCTCAACTCTTCTACTCGACCAGAGATGATGGAGATGGATATGAAATCGAGTTCGAGGCTGATGTGGTTGACCAACTCGAACGCTTCGCTAGTTGGCGAGAAAAGGATATGATTGGTGAAGAGGAATGGGATTTGGTCAAGGATCTCCTCGTCAGACGAATGCGAGCAGAGATTCACATGCTGAAGGTAGAGATGCACAATGCGGCTTCACTTCCTGTTCCGATGCAGGTCGCTGCCAAGATGGCGATGAAAGACAGAATCAAGAATCTTGAGAGCGAGTTGTTGGTGGTGGAGGAACGGCTTTCCGATGAAGAGATAGAGGACCGCAAGGCTGAGGCGGCTGCCGCTGCGGCTGCAGAAGAAGAATGAATCATTCTCCAAGTCCATTCTGTCTCATCGCTTCCAGAGCAACCACGCCCATAGCGGTCTGTAGATTGTAAGAAGGAACAAAGCCGGCCATAGGTAGTCGAATGATTTGCTCAGATTGGTCCAGCACTTGCTGTGGCACACCATCATGTTCACCTCCTACACAGATGACTGAGTTTCCTACAAGGTCGGCATCCCAAGGGCTGATGTCTCCTACATCTTCGACACTGACCAGTCTACGCTCAGATTCTCCAATCTTGGTCAATGCCTCTTTGGCCGTGGTCCAGAGTACTGGAATGAAACGGTTGCTCTTCATCGAAGCGCGCAGTGCTGTACGTTGCTCAGTCTTGCTGAATTCACCACAGATAATCAATCCCGCCGCTCCGGTAATCTCGGCGGTTCTGATGACATAGCCGATGTTTACGGCGAATCGTACTCCTACCAGTAGCCATACCACACCATCGCCACCGAGTAGTTCCTCGATTGAAGCCTCGGCTTGGCGCCCTACAAGCGCTAGAATCTTCGCTGCCTCAGGACCGGGTATTGCCATCCTCCAGATGTCGCTTTCCGACCCTTCTTCCACTGGAATACCCCTTTTTCGGGCTTCTTCGATGAGTTCTTCAATCACTGGGTCAGCGTGGTCACGTTGTACTAGAATGAGGGATACTGATTCATCTGCAAGAGCCTGTCTGACCTCGTCAACCCCCCTCCGCTGCACAGGCCTGCGATGGCAGGAGAGGATTTCAGGCCGGCGGTCGTTCCGCGTCGCGGTTAAATATGGGTGGACGGTCGGCCGCTTGCTCCTTAGGAGCAGGTGAATCAGATGGCAAAGGGACTCTACCATCATGTTCGTGAAACATGGAAGCGTCCCAAGGATGCTCTACCCTATGCTTTCCGCAGGGATAGAATGGCTCAGTGGCGCCGAGATCCGGTCAACAATCGCGTACGCCGCCCAACCCGACTAGACGCTGCCCGCAGCCTAGGCTACAAGGCCAAGCAAGGCATCGTCATCATCCGTACCAGAGTCCGCCGTGGTGGATTGCGCAAGAGCAAGGTCAACATGAAGCGTAAGCCTAGAAACATGGGTATCCGCAAGATAACCATGGCCAAGAACATCCAGAGAATCGCAGAAGAGCGAGTCAACCGGCACTTCCCCAACCTCGAGGTCCTCAATTCCTATTGGGTCGGAGAGGATGGTCGACACAAGTTCTACGAGGTCATCATGGTCGACCCACATCACCCTGCAATCATTGCAGACAAGGACTTGGGATGGATTTGTCCAGCCAATCACAAGAAGGGTCGTGGCTCACACAAGGGCCGTGCATACCGTGGCAAGACCAGCGCAGGAAAGCGTGGTCGTGGATTGCATAACAAGGGCAAGGGTGCAGAGAAACTACGTCCTTCGCTCAAGGCTCGTGGCAACCTCGGTAAGTGAAGCGCCATCATCACGAGAGCGAGCACTCGCTCTTTTTCTTTGAATATCGTGGCCTGAGAAACCTGTTTCAGTAACTGGTGATTTCCCGAATTATGGAGGGTCAGAATACTCAGAACATAATCTGGAATCAAGCCCTCCAACGGCTCAATTGTCTCAGTTATCGGGTCAATTGCCGCAGTTTCAGATTGGCCGGAATCGAATACTGTCCATTTGGATAATTCTCGAGATAATACTCGATATCGGCGATATTGTTGCTATCTTTGACAAGATCCCAGGTCTCTTCATCAGCACTCAGAAGCTCGTCGTGCCCTGAATGGGAAGGTTGCACGGCCGCAGGTGCAGGTGCAGGCGCAGCCGCAGGTGCAGAAGTGGGAGCAGGGGCAGGGTCCTCCATCTCTAGGGGCTCTGCACAAACCGGACAGACTTGACTTGCAGAAGGAATATTTTCAGCGCATACTGGACACTCCATGCCGTCTTCGACATATCCCATGTCGGTGAAACCGGTAGGCTCGGCGCATACGGGGCATACATCACATGAGGGCTCAATTACCTCAGCGCATACGGGGCACTCAAGGCCACCCGCGGGTATTGCTTCAGCAAAACCAGTGGCTTCAGCGCATACGGGGCATACCTCACATTCGAAATCAATCACTTCAGCGCAGACTGGGCATTCAATTCCAGCATCATCGGCATCTAATCCGGTTGTTCCATAGAAACCGGTCGCCTCTGCGCAAACAGGGCATGTTTCACTGGAAAGTGGAATCTGTTCTGCACAGACTGGACATTCTCCTTGCATCGAATCCCTCATTTTTCTAGGGTTCATTCATTGAGCCATTCCATACAGAAGCGGCATTTCTTGGCTGCTGCCTTGATGACTTCACTACAGAATGGGCAAGCTTGTTCGCCAGCGGCCAGAGTTGATGCAGGTCCAGAAGCAGCGCCACCGATATCCATGTCGATTATTGGGTCGCCGGGGCCAGCTCTTTGCACATCCCCTACGGGTTTTGGACCAGGAGCGGTGCCGGTGGCTTCCACTTGGAGATGGCCGCCGACATCCCCTGAATCGTTTGCCTCGACATTGGTTACGGTGGTGACTCCGCCACTACTGGGTGGTTGTCCGGGAGGTCCACCTCCCGGCCTTGATGGTCCCCCTCTGGAAGGTCCAGCAGGTGCTGGAGCGGCAGGTTCTGGCTCGGGTTCTGGTTGAGTTGCTTGTCCTGGTGGCCCTCTTGGAGGCCCACCGGGCTTTGCTGAACCACCTTGGGCCTGAGCCTTGAAGGTTGATTTCATCTGCGGCGAGAGGGGTAGACCCCGCATCGCTTCAGGTATGTATGAGTCATCATCGTCCTCTTCTAATTCTTGTTGTAGGGCACTCGTTTGCATTGTTGCCTGAGTATTTTCTTGAAATTGTTGGGCTCTCTGTTGTTGTTGAGAAATGATGTCTTTTGCTTCGTGGAAGTCATCAACGCTGAAGTATCCGGCGAAGTCGCCATTGTCTCGATTTCTCACTACAACGGCATCAGGGCCTTTCTCCTGAATGACCTCTATTGCTCTGGTGATTGGGACATCGCTGGGAATTTCTAGAATGTTGGTCAATACCACCTCTTCAACTTTCAATTTCTTTGGATTCTTCCCATCATTGACAGCCGCATCTATCTCTTCAGCAGTTATCACTCCAGCGATTTTCATCTTCTTTCCTTTGCCATCGTGAAGGATGACTGCGGTGGACGGTTCATCCCGGAGGATGTTTAGAATCACCTTCATTTTGGCCTTTACAGGAACTAGTTTATGTTCATCAGTGATGGACATCTGCCCAATCATCGGTATGCCGGTCATGTATACCCGGTGAATCTGCTCCGTTATGAGTCTTCACACCGCGTTCTTTGTTGTGATGATTTGGCTCTGAAGATAGCCAATGTTGATGGAGGAGGACGTTTCAAGCCCTATTGTGAGCGAAATGAGGCTGACCTCGCTGCGCGGATTGTCCGTCTATTTACCCGATGGCAGAAAGGTCGGTATTGTGCATGATTCGGTCATCGATTCTGATGATTGGAAATGCTCGCATCTATTCGTTCGTGAAACTGATCCTGAACTGGTTGAAGATGGAATACATTTAGCCATTCCTTGGCGCTGGGTCAGGGGAATCAACGATATCGTCACTCTTCGGTGGTTTCCTCCGACCCCTATCCCAAAGAACCCCTAACCCTTCGGGTAGGTTGGTCATCGATGCTTGAAGTACATGTTCTCGGCACCTCCTCAGCACGTCCAGCGTATGGGCGCGAGGTGTCAGGTTCAGTCATTGACACACCCTCTGGCCAGATTCTGGTTGATTGTGGCGAGGGTCTGCAATTGAGGATGAAGGAACATTCAGCGCGTTTGAAAAATTGTGGAATGCAACAGAGGTTACGCCATACTCGCATTCGTTTGTTATTGTTGACACATGGCCATCTTGATCATTGTTGGGGTGTGTTACCATTGATGCAAAGCATGGCACTGGATGGGCGTAACAAGCCGTTTGTGGTTGCCGCTCCCATCTCAGATATTTCATTCGACGCAATGTTACATGGTGGGGCTTATGTCAGCCTTGATGACCCTGGAATTCCCCGTGTGGATATGGCTAGACAATGGCAGCAATGGTGGAGTCTTGGGGCGACCATCGACCAACTGGGATATGAGGTGGATTGGTATGTCGTGGATTTCAGTACAGGAGAGAGGTGGATGAGGCTCAATCCTGAGTCTGGGGAATCTGAATTGTTGGAAACTCCTCCAGTATTATTTGATGGGGCCGAGGTGCGTCCGCATGAGACTCTGCATTCTGTTCCGAGTTGTGCTTGGTCAGTCACTTTGGCTGATAAACCAGGGCGTTTTGATAGTGAAAAGGCAGTTGGACTGGGTTTGGATGATTCCGCAGTGAATAAACTGGCTAGGGGAATTGATATCGAAGTTGATGGGAAACCTTTGACCGCTGCTGATTTTCGTGGTGACTCTCGCAAGGGCCTTTCGGTGATGATCAGTGGAGATACCAAAGGAGGAGTTCCTTCATTCATGGAACTTGGAGAACAGGGAGAAGGGCCGAATCTGCTGATTCATGAATCAACTTACACAGATATCAAGCAGGATAAGGCTGAGGAGTGGATGCATTCGACCGCGAAGGATGCGGCCAAAGCAGCTCAGGCAATGGGTGCAGAGCATTTGTTACTCACTCATTACAGTTCCAGTATTGAGGATACCACGATTTCGATAAGTGAAGCCCGAGAATTACATGCATCCTGCTATGCAGCAGATGATGGTGATATCATCAGAGTCAGTTATGATGGAATCAGTCTATTGCGTTGGGATGGGCGTGGTTGGTCACAGATTGAGAATGCATTTCTTTGAAGAATTGAGAATAATATTATGAGTAAAAGTTTCAGTTTATTCATGATATAGTTCATACAGATTTCAATGCCTCTATGTATGTCCAAGAGGCTTGGAATGAATCTTCTTCACTAAATATTCTATTCATTGAGATACGAATCAATTTCTTCCGTTCTTCTATTACATCTTCGCTTGCCTTTTTTCCAGTGATACGTTCAGCACCACCAACCCAGCCCAAAACCCCTTCATGATATACGCTGAGGAAGGAGTACCATTCTTCGACAATAGCAGGAATGGTTTTCACCATATGCTTGTCAATCTGGAATCCTGAAGATGTCAGAGCATCAAGATACGTATCAATAGGCCTGACAGGCAGGAAATATTTGTCACGGAGTACATCGTGAGATTTCATGTACTCTTCATCTTCCAACGCCATCGCATAATCCGCCCATTCAGGTTGTTCAAGAACAATTTTCATCGCTGCCCGATGGATGTGTTCAACGGTCTCATCAATTATCCATGTATCTTCGCCTGCAGATGGGTTTCGTATGTTTCCCGATTGGATATGGATACGTCCATTTGGTCTTAATACGCGATGCCATGCTGTTAGCGTTTCATCAAGTTGATTGTATAGATGAATAGCGTTTGTTGAACAAATCATGTATATTCCATAATCAATTATCTCTTTTGTCAAGACTTCATCTAGAAGTTGTAGACGTTTTTCATCGCGCAGGTATTTGATCAACCTGAAACTCACCTGTTCATTATCGTGAAATTTCTCTAGTGCCAACCGTAGAAATTTTGGTGAGGAATCAACAATCAATATTCCAAAATCGTCTCTATTTGCAGTATTCAACAATCGCTGACTAAGGATTCCAGTACCCCCCGAGTAATCGATAATGATGTCTCCTGTATTCAGATTTTTTATGAGTAGTTCAACTGTAGTATCAAGATTGTCATACCATCCATGTTCTTCGACAGTGTCATACTTTAGTGCAAGTTCTTCAAGAGGTGTTTCAGCCCAATCTTCTTTGGGACATCGTTCAAAACCAATTGGCCATTGAAATGACATGATTTCCTCTTCCGTTATATTTTGGAGGCGCTTCAGCCTCTTCAATACTGTATTGGCATTGGTAGAGGCTTTTTATTTCATTGTAGTTGAATGAGATGTTATTATTTTCCATGTGCGATTTGTCATATCCTATTTCTCCACGTGCGATTTCCCGTATTCTAAGTAGACCCACGCCCGCGTCACGCGTGCGTTTGTTCTTATGAGTAGACCCGCGGGAAGCCAAAGAAATTTTGAGATTGAAAGCAAAACGATTTCCGCGAGTACGGTGTCTTCTGAGTAGTCACGCTCCCGCAAGCGCCGGCGAATTCTTCTATGTACACGCGAGGATTCTCCAAAACGAACCTCCAGAGCAAGACACACCGAATAGGGATTGTTTGAAATGAAGACCGCCCGAGCAGGATGTATGCGAAGAGTGCTGGTACTAGCGGCGTTGCTATCGACGCTGCCATTCTTGTCATTATTCGTAGTTGCTGATGAAGCAAGGGATGCGCCAACTTGTACAACATTGTTTGAAACCACGATACAGGCGTTCGATGTTGGTAATGGAGAGTGTTCCACCTACCGAATCGGCTCCGTTTCCAGCGATACTGTTCTTGAGTTCAATCTCTCCATATCTGGTGATGCCATCGATTTCTTGATGATGACTGAAAATGTGCATGTAGCATATTCTGGAGGCATTGCTTATGGCCACGTGATTGAACCGTCGTCACTTCTTTTCGCTAATGGCACCTACAGCTTCCATTGGCGTCCTGATGCCAATGACATGACCAAGGAATTCCACCTTGTCTTCGATAATCTCGCACACGATAATGATGCAGGAGAAGGAGATCAGGGAGGTTCTGAGGCGACTGTCCAGGTACAGATCAATGAGGTGACTGATTCCTATTGGACGGAATTTCATAATCTGGTCATCATGGAAGTTGGAAGTCATCAGGAGTTACTGGGAAGTGATGAATTGAGTCTTGATGCAGGCACTCAGATAATGGTTTCAGCTTGGCCAATGTTTGGAGAGCCAGACATCTATTTGATGACGGAGCAACACAAGACCACCTACCTCAATGGAGACAGTGGAGCATTCCATATTCCGGGGGCGGCGATGACCGCCATCTCTGGAAATTCAACGATGATGTGGACCATATCAGAGTCTCAAGCGGGTGAAGGGTTGTATCTGATGGTTGACAATGAGGGCTCACCCTCTGGTGGAGGTTCAGGTTCCTTGGAAGCCAGAGTCAGTATCAAGGTTGAATTTGACCCAGTCCTCGCTCCATTGATATCTGATGATTTGAATTCCACTGCTGCTGTAATTGGACAGGAAGTGGTATTGAATGCACATTCAACACCGAATAGACAGAGCCAGATTCAGAGCCTATCATGGGATGTTGATCTCGGTGATGATTCGGACGGCGATGGCACTTTGGACAATGATGCAGATGCTACCGGTTGGAGTGCCACTGCAAGTTGGTTCACTCCAGGTACCCACAGAGTGTTGCTGACAGTGACTTCACCAAATGGGGATGAAGCACAGTCTATTCATGAAGTAAGCATCATCGATGTAGTTGCTCCAACCGTGTCGATTTCTCATGACACTTCATCCAATACTCAGAATCAGGCTTTGGCGCCGATTGGGGAAGTCATCACATTCACTGCAAACATCAATGATGACCACACGATTCAGGGTAAGCGCTGGACATTGGATGGTGTTGAGGTAGGAACCGGTAATTCTTGGAGTAAAGGATGGATGAATCCTTCTTCCCATGTACTGGTGTTGGAGGCGACAGATGTTTCAGGAAATATTGGAAATGCAACACTTTCAATCAATGTCATCGATTCAACAGTGCCGACTCTCGATGCTTCGAAGGTAAAGGTACCAGTCTCGGTGACGGCGGGAGAAGGCTTCACCCTGAATGCAATAGATGCAGGTTCAGATTCATTCGACGATGATTCATCACTTGAATATCGTTGGGATTTCAATCTGGATGAAGATTTGGACGGCGATGGAATCAAGAATAATGATGCAGAATTGATGGGCCAAACTGTTGGCCCCATCAAGTACGATGACAAGGATGTTGGAGAGGTATCGATTCGCCTGACCATCGTTGATCCAAGTGGAAACATGGTCTACAAGGGATATACGATTCAAGTTGAGCCTGCACCAGAATCAAATACTGGAATGGTGATTTCGATAGTCATCATCATTCTAGCAGCAATCATTGCAGTTGGTTCATTCATGTGGCGACAGAAAGAGATAGGAATGGCGAGAAATCTACTTGCTTCACATGGTTTGACCGAGGAGGAAATATCAGTTCGTATCTCCAGTATTCGTGAGACCAGAAATGTTTCCTTCTTCGCCAAAGCGGTGGTTATTGCAGGTCTTGCTGAAGGAACAGGTCCAATGACTGAGGAGCAGATTGCTGAGAAGGCGAAGAAAGCTGAGATGCAACGCTTGTATGGTTCATCGGGAGGAGGCGATCCAAATGCTGGTTTCCGACCAGCAGGTTCCAGCCGTCCAGAAAGTGATGCAGAATTTGCTGCCATGGCGGGAATCGCTGGCGGTGGTGCCCCATTGGATGCTTCCCAAGCAGCCGCTGCTGCCGAGGCGGCAGCCCTGTTCAGCGACCAACAGCCAGGTCAGGTAGAGTTCCAGAAAGAAGTTCCAATCATTCCTGACTCGTCTCTAGGAGATGAGATATTTGAACAGATAGAAACTCATTCTGCCACTAAGCAACAACCCAGGCCAGCGACTGGTGCTCGAAGTGGTGGAATCAGCATTCCCGGGCAATCAACGCCCACACCATCACCTTCACCTTCACCGTCACCAGCCGCTGCTTCCGCTGCTTCTGCGGCGTCAGGAATGCGTGGTTCATGCAGTTCATGTGGACAAGGATTCATGGTACAGTTGCCTAGTGGTGTGAATGAAGTGCTCGTCGATTGTCCGAAGTGTGGCGTGGAGCAACATTTCAGCCGTTGATACCGCTCTTGCAGCGTACTATTGACCCAATGATTGAAGGTGGCCGCGCCGGCCATGACTACTGCATGGCAGGTAGTGGAGTTCGCCTCATCGTTTCTGGCAAGCGCCCCCTGCGGGGGCGTCCGAGACTACTGGCATTGCTGTTGACTTCCCTTCTTGTATTGCCAATCGCCATACCGATTGGGACCGCTGCTTCCACATTGCAAGTGGCCAGTGATGACTTTGGCGTTATCGCTGCTCTTGAGGATGCTTTGCAGGAAAGAGATGGCTCAGCAGATGCACCTGATGTAGAGATGATGGCAATGGCCAATATCACCAGTATTGAGTCCAAGGTCAGGACAGTGGACCAGAGTGACCCACTCAATGAGGTAGATGCTGGAAGAACCAAGGTCAGTCTGCGGAACAGCACGGCACCAGCGCCTACTCACCCGCGCCCATATCAGATGTTGATGAATCAAGATACACAGCCTGAGAATTTCCCAGATAATCTCATTGATACTTTGTTTGAATTACCAGATGATTTCTCCGACCCTCTAGCGATAGGCATCAATTCATATGTTCTCTATCTGAACTACACTTCACGTTTCGGTGGCCCGCAATATGAAGCATGGGATTATGGCTCCTTCACCGGCGACCTTTTCGCTTTTGGTGAGGATTTCCGTCCTTTTGAGACTGCTATCGATATCGATGGCGATGAAGTCGAGGATGTAGTCGTTAGTCTGTCGTTGCTTGGTTTCTTGTTAAATGAACAAGGAGATACCTGGGGAATTGAGGGAACTGGAGTAGCCCCATTCATCATTCCAGAATCTATCTGGCTCAAACCGACTTTCGTTTGGAACGTTTACATGATCAACTCAGGAGATGACCTTTGGGACAGCATGGCGACCATGCAGGTCACGGTGATGAAGGGTTTTGCTTACAATCTGATAGATGATGGAGAATCCTATGCCATGGTTATTGATTCTAGATTCACCCAACCCCCTGAAGATTTCAATCTCAGGGTAGGTCTAGAGAGGGTTGATATCTCTGTTGATGGAGTATTCAACAGTATTGCAGATTTGATATTATCATTGTTCAATAATGGTTTGGATGGCGGAACTTTCACAATCACCGAGGTCCTTGCTCCGTACTTGATTGAGATTGAGAATCCTGATAATCCGGGAGAGCCGAGACAGACTACTTGTCAAGGTGGTGTGCAAGCCAGCCCCAACGAGCCATATTACAATTCGTCAATACATCATCTTGCTCCATCTCATGAACATAGGTGTGCATTAGGTGTTGGCATAGGTTATGTGCATTTTGACAGCAAGGGTTCAGACGGTGAAAGAGAGGTGCTTGAAGTTGCATATCTTGATGCCGCGGTTCATCCAATCGCTGACTCGAACAGGTTGCCTGAAGAAGTGGACATCATTCTCAGAAATGATAATCTAGCAGCCTATTCACTTGATACTCTGGAGTATTATGGAGATAGGAACACCGATTTGTTTCTACACTATTTTGAGGACCGGTCCAATTATTCTGAACCCGATTCAACCGAACCATATGGCAATACAACCGATGCTGAGGTCTGGCTGAGAGGCCTACCTTCTGGAAGTATGAGTAATGAAGAGATTGCAGCGATATTCACGATGATGGGGATGGCCCCTGGCTCGGATGATCTACCCGGCAACGTTCCAAATAGATTGACATTCATTATCGGTATCAAGAATTTCTCACGTGATGAAACAGGGAATGGAAATCATCCTGACCTTCCAATCAATCCTGGCAGCCCTCCAGTCAGCATGGTTTGTATCGTTGGAGTAGGGCCTGTTCAAAGTGTAGAGTTCATCGCCTATATCAGAAGGTATGGAGATGATGATGACCGTAGCAGGACGGCGATAATGATCGAAGACTTGCCACCAGCATTCATTCTCCATGGCACCTTTCAACTTCCTGCGGGTGGTGGTCTCAGGGTTTTGTATGATAATCCGAATCTTGATTTCATTTCGCAGTTCCTCGATGACACATTATTGAATCTGGTAGAGATAGTGCTTGACATTGGAGCCATCGTCAATGGCTTGCCGGCAGCCATCATCGACAGTACTGGACAAGGTGGTGGAACGGTGATGGCGGAGATGTATACTCGCGTATCACTGGGAAGTGGGACTCAGATAAGACAGCCTAGAGCAATTGGAGAATTAGGTCTTGAGATGGGCTCAAGCGACCATCCCTACATTGCAGATTCAGATCATGTGTTATTGGCGTTGGATAAAGAATTGAATCCGGTTTCCGGAAGGGACGGTGATGAGATTCCGTTGGTCGAGGTAGCATTGAGTGTCAAGATTTCAGGGGTTTATCGAGTCAAGCACGACTATGACTCTTTTTCTGAAATTCGCATTATTGAGATTAATGGGACTTCCACTGGTGCATTGGATTTCGTGTATATGGAACATGACAGCGGGACTTTGGATGGTCAGATGCAGGATGTACACATTTCTGACAGGCCACAGAACATTCGGATGGAACAGACCACAGAGCACGTCAAATATGATGCAGACAGCAATATCGGGACCATCACATACACTGCTTCGGAAGGGATGCAGAAAAATGCACTGAGGCTTGAATCCTTACCTTCGAATTTTGAGATAATGTTGGGTGACGAGTTGGGATATAAATCGATTGAACCTCTTGGTGCGATTCATCTGCAGATAACCAATGCCAGCGCTCCAACAACCATGTCTGGTGACCATATCCATTTCTGGATGGACAAGGATGTCAATGAGGCAACATTGTCTGGAAGATTATCCAACATTACTCAGATTTCACGTATTTCTCCAGAGGTTGAAGGTGCCTCAGGTAAAGAAGGCAATGGACATGTAGTGTTGGAAAGGAGTTCATCATCTCGATTGGATGTCCTGATGAGAGATGAAACTTCACACTCTGACCCATATCTAGGTTTCAATGCCAGCATTAGATTGGATCCACTTCCAGCATCGGTAGGATTTGACTATCCAAGTGAGGTGAGTAGCAGTGGATTGGAATTGCCTTCTCTTGGTGAGCAAGAAGGCATCGCTTCATTGGCATTCTTCATCGGAGATATGGTTGGTCTTGGACAAACTGTCAGCAATCTATTGGAGGCTTTGACAACCGACCTTGCTGGTGGCGGGGGTGAAGACAATGATGTGCTATTGTCTCTGTCGCTGGATGCTGGTGAAGATTTCAGCATTATTGCCGATATCGAGAAAGGAGATATGGTTCCAGAACAGCCGGATTGGTTGCATGGAATAAGTTTGGGAATCGCCAAACATAGTCGGCTGTCATACAACTTCTCAAATCTACCATTAGAATTCGTTTCTAGTCAACGGGAGGCTGTTTCACAATATCTTGAAGATGGAATCATTTCGATTGGAGAGCGGCAGGGATTCATTGACCGCTTCGCTGTCATCATGGGAACTGCTAACGCTACCAGGTTAGCGGATTCGTTGGCTGATGGTGATATCATAGATGATGAATGGGAACGAATGGATAAGGAATCTCTGATTTCACTCGGCCTTGAGTTCGAAGAACGAAGGTCTTGGCACACTCGTTTGTGGATACCCTCATTACCACACAAGATAAACGAGTTACGATTCAATTATTCAAGACAGACAGAAATCCCAACTTGGGAGATGCTTCTCGATGTGGAAGACTGGAAACCAGCCAGAAGCGGGTTGATGATCAAGGTCTTCGGACTCAATGGATTCGATATCGAGATAGAATTAGAGGGACTTGATACCAGTAAATCCCAAGATGCAGAAGTCAAGGTATTGATCGGTACAGATGACAGTAATGCAGTCCCGCGTACCAATGTGGAGATGCAGTTCATGCTGGGCAATAATCTTGAGTTTGCTCGTGCTTTGATGCTGAACAACAGAATCAAACAACGTGTAGAGGTATTTGTTCAGGATGTCCCATCTCAGGCTTCTTTGGTTGGGACCATCGGTGATATCCTGTTGATTGATTTTGAAGTGCCCGAACATCTCCGTCAGGGAACACGTTCTGCCAAGGCAGCGATGCTACAGATGATGACTTGGAAGGAGGGTCGCTGGTGGCCGGCAACGGTATTCATGCGCGACTTGCCTGGAGAGATGCATATGGCGATGATGCCTCACGAAGTTTTCGACATCACGGCTCCAAGTGCCTTCCAAGGAGCGATGACCTTGGATTATTCCAGCAATACAGATACAATGGACCTCTACATCCAGACTTCAGGGCGGGCGGTTGAACAGCGAGCAGACACCCTGATGTTGGCAGAAAACCTTGCAAAACGCACCGTCATCACACCTACCGAAGACTGGGGAATCAAAGTTTCTTCATCAGGTGAAGGCATTGGTAGGGTCTACATGAGACAGACAGACCTTCCTTCAATGCCAGGCGTCTGGGTCGATCAATTGGAGGTGGCGGGTGAGAATCTTCAAAGTGCTACAATTCATGTGCATTACATTGGTCCAATGCCAGTCGTGGTCATCGATGATGTCACAGGGGGAAGAATAGTTGCCACAGCCAATGCAGATGTTGAATTCCTAGGCACGTCTTGGGATGCGAAGGGTGTTCT
>JASMHR010000031.1 GCA_030750665.1 Candidatus Poseidoniaceae archaeon | reverse complement strand
AGCGGGACGTACAGCATCATGATTTCCAGGGAGCAGAATACATTCTACCCAATCAGGAAGAAGTTCAAGCAGTCCGGCGAAATGTGAGTATTGCTTGTAGAGGTCCTTGATAGCGAGTTCCTTGTCTTGATTAGGGTAAATCCCAACTCCATCGACAACATCTCCTGACAAGATGAGATACTTGATGGTGTGTCCCAAGGGGTCCTCTCTCATCCATTGTGCCATCTTGTGCCATTGTGCCTCTAGAAATGTCTTCGAACCTACGTGGATATCTGAGAGGAAGGCTACGCTGACTCCTTGTTCCGCATGGGTACGTTGGCGTATCGGGGTGTGCGGCCAATGCAGGTCATCGACATAGAACAGGTCTCCATCTCTTGCGAATGAACCCGAGACGCCAATGACATTATCTGGCATGATTCCAGATTCCACCACTGGATTTGGGTCTTCGGAATCTTTGCGTATCAGACAGGTCATAGAACCCGTGTTATCTTCAATTTCAAAGATCAGATGCCCGTTCTTGGTGGTGCGGGGGTCATTCACCAAACCCACTGCGCAGGCGACATTCTCGAATCCAGTATACCGTCTTCGCTCTGCTTGCAGTCTAGCGATATCGCTGACACTGCTGGGCAGTCCTGATTTGAGGATCATCTGTTTGATACGTTTCAGGCGGTCTTTGAAGCACGAGTGAATATCCTGCATCTTTCCTTCAGTGACACTGTTTCCTGTAATTTCCCAATGAACCTCGATATCGCTGGAAGCATCTTTAGCCAGCATAGGAAAATCTTCGATGTCATAATCATGCAGACCATGGATACGCAATACTGGAACTATCTCACTTTCAACCAGTGGAGCGACCACTCTGGCAAGGTCCTGAGGTTTGTCAACCAACGGGTTATCCCTTTTCACCGGAAGAGTCACATCATCCAAGGAAAGGAACCCTGGTTCTGCTGTCTTGACCACCGACATCGGGTCATCCATCTGCAGTAGTTTCTCCTTGATATCGCGTTTGATGAGAATACCATTCTCGAGGCAGTGTTCGAAGATGGCCTGCCAGCGTTCGTCGACCATGAGACCACCCTGAAGAGGAGTCCTTCAAGGCTTTCGATTGAAGGGCTGATTTCATTCTGAGGAATCCTTCCATTCGACATCTCCGCCGATGCCTCGGTCTCCCTCTTGTTTGCGCCAGTCCTGTTCTTGCCAAGGAGCGAGAGTCTTCGCCTTGGCCTCTGCCACTACGCGCTTCAGACGTGCTTCTTCCTCGCGCATTCTCAACATCTCGCGTTTCTCACTATCTTCCTCAGCAGCTCTTGCATCTTTGGCTCGCAGGTAATCCCACTGTTCAATGGCTATCTGTAAAGCGAAACTAACGAATGATTCCTTGTTCTCTTGGCGAGAACCTCCGAATCTGGCCTGCTTTGCTTTCTTGCCATCGGGGGTGGAGATGCCAACATACACCACCCCAATCGGTTTTTCTGTCGCATCCGCCTTTGGGCCTGCAATACCGGTTATCGAGATGGCCAGAGTTGTTCCTGCTCTTTCACGTGCTCCAACTGCCATCGACAAAGCGACCTCGGATGAAACGGCTCCATGTGCTTCAAGAAGTTCAAGTGGAACGCCAAGATGCCGATGTTTTGCCTCATCGGTATAGGTTATCCATGATTGGCGATACCATTCACTTGCTCCAGACAAATCTGTCAAGGTACTGGACAACAATCCTCCAGTACATGATTCGGCACAGCATACCGTGCCACCCATCGCCTTGAGACGCCTAGCGAGGCGCGCTGCGAGAGCGCTGACAGCCTCATCCATGAGTGATTGGCATCATCCGTACCTCATCAAGGTGATGGCTCATCTCCGACTCATTCAAGGAGGGGACACGCTGCCGTGGATTTGCGGGCCCGTGGTCTAGGGGTTTATGACAACGCCCTTACAAGGCGTGGATCACCGGTTCAAATCCGGTCGGGCCCACCACACAGTAGCATGAGTGTGTTAGAACCGGTGGCGAACTGAATATCGCTCAGTATTACGACTGTTTGGTCAACAGGTAGTACAGAATCATTTGGGATTCAATCACCTCTGATTATTTTCAACGCATTCGTACTACTTCTGCATCATCGGTTCCGAATTGTGGATTTTGCCAATCGGCATCACCCGGCAGCACCATTTCATCGCCTAATGAAGTCAATACTCGTGCAATTGCAAGTTGTTCGTTTCGTAATGCATCCCATTCAATACTGTCATCCTTCCAGCGTTTCCATCTTCTGATGACTCTCCATGAACGTGAAGCATTTGCTTGCAGTACAAGATTCGCTCTTCCCGTAAGTGGCCAGAAGAAAATCAGAATAATTCCCACTATAATGAGAGGAATCTTGGTCAGATATATCAATAACCAATGTGAAGCGAATAATTCTTTGACCGCACTATCTTCTCCAAGTAGCAGCCATATCATTGCTGCTGTTATGATGGCCCACCACATTGGGAATAGAACAAGTGAGGAATATACCTTGATTGAACCAAGCGCTGCTTGAGAAGCATTTCTTCGAATAGCGTAGTTGGTCAGAAGTCGATTGGCATAATATGGAGGTAGAGTCCCAATCATTGCACCCCATGTCACCAATCCGAACATCCAAGCCACCGACCATAGCCAGCGAATATTGTTGCTGATGTATTTCTTCTTTGTCAACTCTGCAGGTTTGACATCGATATCAAGCGGATGGAGCCCCAATTGGTCCAGATTCTCAAAGTGGGCAGTCGCTCTTGTTTCAATTTTATCGGTTCTTTCAGGATCGTGCTTCGCAAGATATTCCCAACCTGCTCGCAATCGTCTGGCTCCGAGTACAGATTCAGCATATGTCGGCTTGCTCACCCCACCTTCACTTGCCCGTGAACGCTCGGCATGAACGATGCTCCTCGCTCTCCAGATCAGGTGCCTTTCCTGCCATGAAGAGGTTGCATGGCTAGCTCGTTTCAATTCATTCTCGATATCACTGGTCACTTCTCTGACCCATGTTCTACGCCCAGTTTCATCAGTCTCTGGCTCGTCACTAGTTTCTGGGAGTTTGGGTAGTTCCATTGGCCGCTCAACGATGACTGCTGCCCTTTCTCGGAAAGTGTGCGCTTCGGAATAGTGGAGACCTACTGGAATCAATGAGGGCGGCGTTAGTCCTTCCTTCTTGCACTGTTCAATCGCCATCTGCATGATTCGAGCAGTGCCTGTGCGTACGCGTTTGACATCAGATTCAGAGTGCGTGGTTCCTTCTGGGAAAATTATCAGTTTCCCTCCTCCGGCTACAGATTCTGCGACAAAGGAAAGTTGGTCTGCATTGTGTGTTTGCGAATCAGCCCCATCTCCTTTGATATCTGTAGATCGCATTATCGGTAGTGCTCCGGATGCCTTCATCAGAGCACCAAGGATTGGCACCTTGAACAGGGTGTGTTTGGCTATCAGCGACATCTTTCCAGGAAGGGTTGCCACCATCAGCATGGGGTCGATCAATCCTGAGGGATGCCAAGCGATGAAAACGACACCACCCTCTGAAGGAATATTCTCATCGTCAACCACGTCCACTTCTCTGAACCACACTTGGACTATTTCTCGTGCAAGTGCTCGCAAGCCACGGTATGTCAGGCCGGGCCGCTGCTGATTGGCTGGGTCCTTGGGCCATCGCATCATCCGATGTATGGCTTCTCTTTATTGAGTACATCACCGGACAATAGGGAAAATATGGCTGTTCTGAATACAGAATCATTTCCGGTGGTCGTCAGAGCAGTTTCACTCTTCAGCGGTTAATTGACCGCGAATACGCGCATCTTCCTCCGCCGCCACTCGCATACCTTCCTCAAGGTCAACGCGGCTGGTCAAGTAGGTCCCGAACAAGATGACTATGGTTATCGTCAATATGGCCACACGGCTGTCGTATTGCGATACTGCCAAGGCATAGAGGAATGGTCCAATCATTGCCGCAGCCTTGCCTATGAAGCCAAAGAACCCGAAGAATTCTGTCGTACGAGTTTCCGGAATCAACTTGGAGAACATCGAACGTGCCTGCGCTCCAGCAGCACCCATGGCGCAACCGACGAACAGTCCGAGGATTATCCATTGAAGGTTAACACTCAAACCGAGAGGTTTCCAGACATTCTCTCGCAATGTGGCTGGCCACCAATCGACGGCTCCACCTTGGTCTACCTGAGTGGGATGTTTCTTGCCAATCTCTTCTTGCCCTGAGATGTTATCATCCCCTCCTACGAAAATGATGGAGAAACGGTGGTCATCTGTTTCTGCAAAGGCTGCAACCATTGCAGTTGCATTCTCCAGATCTATCTGCTTGACTCCAGCATCTTCCTCTGCAGTAGCCTTGTCAGCCATCAAAGAGGCAGCGAAGATACCGCCTCCAACCAAGATGAAGCAGAGTGCAAGACCCAGCCATCCCATTTCGCGGGAGAGAATATACATCATCGATGCTCCAAGACATCCGGTGACCACGATGATGAAGACACAGATGAGTAAGCCACTACCTATCGAGGATGCAGATGAGGATTCCATAGAATATTCAGTTGCCGGGAAGTGAGATTGGAAATTATCACGGAAAGCAGTATCTCCAGCGCCCTTCTCCGAGACCCAGCCTTCATATCCACGTTCATACAGTGTGGTCAATTCATACATCTGAGTCTCATCATTCCACTCAAAAGTGAAGTCATAGCGTTCAGCATCTTCTTCTCCCTCAAGTTCAAGTGGAGCGAAACCAGCAGCGGTGACCGCCACGAAACAATAGATCAACAGAGCAAGCATCAACGCGAATTTAGTGCCCTTGTGGTCGGCAAGTTTTCCGAATAATATTGACATTGGAATTGCTACAATGTTTACTGTAAGGAGTAATGCGATGTTCATCGATTCATTGATTCGAAGAACCACTTCGCCGAATACGCTGGCCATGCTGGCAATCGTATTGACACCATCGTAGAACAGCAGGTAAGCGACCAGATAGAGAGCAAGGACTCGGAACTTCTTGATCTCCTTGAAGGTTCGACCAACTTCAGCATAGGCGAATAATGTAGCCTTCTTGAAGCCCTGCCACTCCATTTCGGAAGAGATATCTGGCTCAGGCGTCCATTTGAACATCAATGCACCAAAGCCCCACCACCACAACGAGGAAGTGACGAAGATGACTGCAAGTTTGAAATTGGTATCCCACGGGCTGGCCAGCAGTATTCCCAGATGTACCAGAAGCAATAGTGAGCCTCCCATGAATCCGTATGCATAGCCCCAGGATGACACATGGTCCATGCAGCGTTTATCGGCAAGATGTGGCATGAAGGCGTAATAGATGACGTTTCCACCAGTGAAGCCGATGGAACCGATGACATACATGACTGCCAAGACCATGTATCCCTCTGAACCAAAATATGGTGCAGCACCCATCAATGCAGTGAAGATGACCCCAACTGCAGTGTACCATTTCAGTAACTTCTTCTTGATTGGCATCCGGTCAGCGATGACGCCTAGAGCAGGTGCCGTCAACGCAACCACTCCCATTGCAACCATCAGTACAATGGCGTAGAATGAATCACCAGTGACCTTGAATCCGAAGAAATCACTCTCCCCACCTGTAGCCTGATTGAACAGACTGCCCATCAGAGCAGGAGCGATAACCGTCATCACGGTCAGGGCATAAGCCTGATTCGCCCAGTCATAGAAATACCAGCCCTTCAGTGCACGCTTTTTATCGGGAGCCATTGCCTCGATGGTATCTTTTACTGAAATCGAATCAATACCAGAATTTGTTTCGGTAACAGTAGAATTCATAGTTGCGCGAAATACTCGGAGGTTGTAATACTGATGCCGGTCAACAGGCTGAATTGCAGATTCATGCCCATTGGACTGAGATTCGGCTGCTTCATCTGTTACTTATTCACGAGAAACGGGAGAACAGAGTTTGAAGTTCTTCATCGCTTGCTGTAGATATTGCTCCCCCAAGTCCAACTGCATCCATTCCTAGTTCGAACATGGGTTGAACGTCCTCAAGGTTGAGGCCACCGACAGGAATGAGGATGACTTCAGGAAACATTCTCCGTATCTTCAACAATTCCTCGATTGGCCAATCTTTTGCCGCATGAAAGAGTTTCAACGCTTCAGCACCTTGGAGTATTGCTTTCTTTGCTTCACTGATATTTGCTACGCCGGGTACTGCCAGAGCATTGAAAACCTTGCATTCCTCGATGAACTCAGGAGGATTTGTGGCAGAGAAAAGGAACCGAGCCCCCTTTTGTGTTGCTTTCATGACTTGGGAAACTGGTTCGGTGATTGTCCCTACTCCCATGCAGATAGTCTCTTTGTTTTCGGCGAATCTGGCTGGTAGATAGGACGCACCGGGAGTGTCCAGAGAGAACTCCAGTGCCTTCGCTCCAGCATTGATCAATCGTTTGCCAAGTATCATCGCTTCCTCGGTGCTCTCACAGCGTAGAATTGGAATGACACCCGCTTTGACAAGGCCACTTGCAGCGACCACCTTCTTGCTCATGAGGATGGCTTGTGATTTGTCCCATTCCAGTTGGTCTCCCTTGGTGGATTGTTGGGTCACGGCAACTTGGTCCGCCCGTCGTAGTGACCAGATGGTATGTCCACTTGCAACGAACCCGAATCCTGAGACGGCGCTGGCCGTCCAAGCATCTCCTGAGCCTAGATGTTCTATGGGCAGGTGTACCAACGCTTCATGTCGTGTTGAGAAGAGGTGTTCCGGGCCTGCTACCACCGACCAGCGTGTTTGATAGCCATCTCTTCTGCCCTCGAACTTTTCTTTGAATGTGCAACCAACAGAATTGATGAGCCAACGTTTCGCTATCGCTTGTACCTTATCTTCTTCGCTTGTAGCCTCGATTCCGTTATGCTGACAAATCCAATCAAGGTCTGTGGATGACATCGACAAGAAGTGAATCTTGCGCAGATGAGGCTCAATCATCTCCCATGACTCCTCGCGGCTGCACAATGCTGGCCTATGGTTGATGTCAAGACTGATTTTGACTCCATCCAGTTCAGCAAATGTAAGAATTCGATTCCACAGTGCTCTGGGGCCATCACCCAGAAATGGAGTGATGCCAGTAAGATGGACCCAACCTGCATTTGTCAACAGGTTTCGTACAGGGATTGAATCGGCATCCAGTTGGGCGAAAGCGGAATCTGAACGGTCATATTCAACATTCTTTTCTTCTACATTTACAGTGTATTCACCCACCTTGCCCGGAGAACGAAAGATCAGACTTTCGACACCGTAGGAGGAGGCGTGGGAAACGATGCCCTTGTCATCCTCTGGAAGTATACTCAACCAAGTGGTATCCCATCCGAATTGAGCCAATGCAATGGCGACATTCAGTTCTGCACCACCGATGCTCACCTCATCAGTATCTGACATGTAGCGTAGCATTGCTTCGCCAACGCAAATCACGTCAACCATGCCAATACCTCATATCTTGAATCGCAGTAATGCGATTGCTCCTCCGAAACTCAATAATTGCTGTCCATCATCATGCTCAAGGGAACATTGTACCAGTTCGGCTCCGATTTCGCTCAGGCCATCGACCCAATCCTCCCATGAATCGCCATTGATGGTATCCTCTGAACGAAGTGTTTCAGCGCTGATCAACATGATCTCGATTGCACCCTCTTCCTTCGCCTTCTGTAGTTCCTCCTTGCCGTAGGCGACAGCTCCGTCGGTGGCCAGACGCTTCCAGCACTCACCCAGTAGACGAACTTCGTTGACCAGACTGTGTTCAGCGAGGAATTCTCCTGCCAAGCCTTCATTCAAAATCTCGTTAACGCCTGGTCTGCCACCTATGGATGTGGCCACTGTCTTGAGTTCTCTACCAGTGTGTTGCATCTCGGTGAGCAATCTTTCACGAGCCATTCCTGGGCCGCACAACAGTAGCGGGACATCATCAGGTAACTGCATGTGCAAATCCCTGGCAATCTTGATTCGGAATGAATCCTGGACATCTTGACTTGCCTTCGCCCCACCAGAGTATTTCCCCCCTCCTCTGAGGGTGAATTGTGCCACTTCACGAATTCCATGTGTTGCCAATTCGAAGAGGTTAACTTCATCGTGTTCGACAACAGCGATGGCCAATCTGCTCTGACCGCCAGATTTGCTGGCCTTGTCAAGTAGTTCCGCATCAACTCTTGGAAAGGAAACCGCACGTAACTCCACCTCGTCTCCAACTTCGATGAGATGAGTATGATGACTGCCTTTGTCCACAGGTGCCTCTTCAATTATTCCGTGGACCCTGAGGATGTCACTGAATGCATGGTTCTCATGAGACTCTATACGCAGAACTATCCACATTCGTTTGCGTTCTGCGGCTTTTGCCCTGCCTCCTTCTTGCCCTGCAGTGGTCTGGTCTCTTCGCTCTCCTAACATTCCAAGCATTCGACCTTTCTTGCATAGATGAGCAAGGGTCCAGAGGTCATCGTCACTGCGAATCCTCAGACGCCATAGGTCGGGCTCGCGTTTGATGACCTGCACCTTCTCACCGGCCATGCTCCGCAGATGACACATATTCAACCTGCGCACTGAGAATGAGCAGGAATGAGGCGGCTTCTTGTTCAACTGAACAAGCCAGTCATGTTCCCATCTGCATCCATATCCATGTCAACTGCAGCAGGATGTTTTGGCAGACCGGGCATGGTCATCATCTCACCAAGTACTGCGACCACGAACCCAGCACCGGCATTCAATCGGAATTCCCGCACAGGAATCTCGAATCCAGATGGGGCGCCAAGCAGATTGGGGTCATGGCTGAATGAGTACTGGGTCTTGGCCATGCAGACCGGCAGGTTACCATATCCCCATTTCTCAATCTGTTTCAGTTGGCGGTGGGCCTTGGCGCGGATGTTGATTCCAGAACCTCCATAGATCTGCGTTGCTATCTTTAGGGTCTTCTCTGCAACTGCTGCATCTTTCTTGAACAAAGGAGTGAATGGCCTTCCTGCAGCGATATGGTCTTCTGTTGCTGCAATAACTGCTCTGGCCAATTCAAGGCCTCCTATTCCTCCTCTGGCATGGCCTTCGAAGATAACTGCGTCCTTGGCACCTGAATCCAATGCTGCAAGGCGAAGTGCGTCCAACTCTGCCTGAGTGTCGTTACCAAAGCGATTGATGCTGACCACAACAGGAACTCCGAACAACATCATGTTGCGGATATGTCTGTCGAGATTGCTTTTCGCCCCTGCAATAACTGCTTCAACATCGGGTCTGTCCATTTCCTCAGAACTTGGCCGTCTCCCCCCGTTGTCTCCAAATGCTCCCCCGTGCAGTTTCATGGAACGCAGAGTCACATTGAGTACTACGCAGTCTGGCCCCCGTCCACTTGTTGCTGCTTTGATATGCATGAATTTCTCTGCACCCATGTCTGAACCGAACCCTGCTTCGGTCACCACATATTCACAACATGCCAACGCCAATCTATCGGCTACGATGCTAGAGTTTCCATGAGCGATGTTTGCGAAGGGACCGCCATGGATGAAAGCGGGGTCCTTCTCAAGGGTCTGGACAAGATTTGGAAGGAAGGCATTACGTAACAACAGAGCCATCGCTCCAGCCGCTCCAAGTTGTTCTGCCCTGACAGGGTCTCCAGAGGAATTCTCGCCGATGATGATATCGCCAAGACGGTTGCGTAGGTTCTGGTAATCTGATGCCAGTACCAGTATGGCCATTACTTCACTCGCTGCTGTGATGTCAAAGCGGTCTTCACGTACGTAGCCATTTGCAGCACCTCCTTTACCTACGGTAACATTGCGCAGTGCTCGTTCATTCAAGTCGATAACTCTGGGCCAACTGATTCGCAATGGGTCGATTGCCAGTTCATTGCCATGTTTGATGTGATTATCAATCAGTGTGGAGAGAAGATTATGGGCAGAGGTCACAGCATGGAGGTCACCTGTGAAATGCAGGTTGATGTCCTCCATAGGCAATACCTGTGAAAATCCACCTCCAGCAGCTCCGCCCTTGATTCCGAATACTGGTCCCATGCTGGGTTCCCTGATGACACATGTTGCCTCTCTTCCATGGCGGTTGATGGCTTGAGTCAAGCCGATGGTGGTGACGGTTTTTCCTTCTCCGAATGGAGTTGGGTTGACTGAGGTTACTAGAATCAAATTTCCTTGTGGTTCATCGAACCTCTTCTTGATTCCTTGCCATCTGATCTTGGCCATCCCATCGCCGCTCAATATCAATTCCTCAATGGGAATTCCTAGTTTCCAAGCAATCTCCTCGACAGGCGCCATTACAGTGGCTCTAGCGATGTCGAGGTCACTGTCCATGGGCACTGTGGCAGATAGGTGCTCTTTGAGCGTTCCCTCATGAGGGCCTTGTGTGGCGCACAATCATTCGCTTTTCTCTTCAGCCATCGAACCCAGATAAGAGGGTAGGTCTACACCAGCCATCTTGGCGACATCGTGCATTGGAGGCAGGCTGTGAATCAAGTTAGAAACGAAATTGGCTGTGTTGGAGCCATCAGCCCCACCAGAGTCCCAGACGGTGATCTTGTCTATCTGCAGGTTGCTGATAGCCTCTACCTGTCGTGCCACAATATCCTCTATCTTCTCCACCATCAACAGGGTGGCTGCAGCCTTGGGGTCTCCTCCACTCGCCTTGACAAGTTTTTCGTATCCCACCGCCTTGGCATTGAGAACCTCTGCGATTCCTTCAGCCTCTGCACGACGAATGGAGAGGATGGCATCTGCTTCACCTTGTGCGGTGCGGCGGTTTCTCTCAGCCTCAGCCTCTGCAGCAATCTCAATCTGCGTTTTGGCAATCTCTTCGCGGACAATCTCCTCGGCTTTGAGGCGCTCTTGTTCAAGGGAGTATTGTGCCTTCTGGATTTCGGTTTCTGCTTGCCGTCTTGCGACCTCTGCTCTCTGTAGAGCCGCTGCCTCCTTTTCGGCAAGACCAGCATTGTAATCGGCGATATTGGCCTTTGCTTTGTTCTCTCCTTCGATACCGAGCGCTTCTTGACTCTGGACGTAGACACGCTGGTTGATCTCAGCACCTTTCTTACCTTTCTCAGATTCAGCCCTGTGCTCAGCAACTTCAACTTCTCTCTGACGGTCTGCTTCAGCCGTTCCAACTGCACCATCTCTCTCGGCCTGAGCGACATCGACTCGTGCTGCTTCGACGGCTGTTGCAGCAGCCTTCTTACCGATGCTTTCGATATAGTTCGCTTCATCGTGGATATCGGTGATGTTGACGTTGATGAGGTATAGTCCGACCTTGTTCAATTCGGGCTCCACGTGGCTGCGGATGAGTTCGAGGAAGGACTCACGGTCCTGATTGATCTGCTCGATTCTCAACGAGGCGACAGTCAACCGTAGTTGTCCAAAGATAATCTCCTTTGCCATCTCCTCAATCTGGGTTGCTTGCTGTCCTAGCAGCCTCTCAGCCGCATTCTGCATGATTGCCTTTACAGTGCTGACACCGATGGTGAAGGTACTTGGAACATTTATCCTGATGTTTTGAAGTGACAATGCGTTCTGTAGGTCAATCTGTATGGTCATCGGTTTCAAGTCGATGAAGGCATAATCCTGGAACAGAGGCCATACGAATTTTCCACCACCGTGGTGACATTGAGCGAACTGCCCCGCTGTGGTCTTACCATAGATGACCAGTATCTTGTCCGACGGACAGCGTTTGAATCTCGATGCATAAAGCAGCACCGAAAGTGCAAGTAATCCAATAAACGCCAAAATGGCGATTGTCATTATTCCTGTTCCATCATCTGTGGGCATATTCATTCCTCCTCAATATTTTCCTTGGAGAATGGTACTACTACCATTCTTCCTGCAATAACATCTTTCACTGTGACCATTGATCCTGTTTTGAGGTGCAGTTTCTCATCCTCAGCAGAGGCATCAAGAGTGCGCATTGCACCTTGGATATTGACCTGTATCTGTCCAACCTCTGCGGGTTTGATTCTCATGTACACGGTTCCAGTTTGTCCGATGGCATTGTTGATGTCCATGGTGCCGCTGGTCTGGATGTTGTGGAAGACTTGGAACAGTTTCCCCATGCTCCACATTGATCCTCCTCCCGCCACCGTTCCAGCCAGCAGTGCAATCATGTCAGATTGTGCAGAACGGGAGAATGCCAAGCCTATCAGGCCGAACATCATTACGAAGGCAATTATTCCTTGGAAGGTGAATGCCTTGAATGAGAGGTCGGCACCCATGTCGACGTCCAGGCCAAGCGCTCCATCGAGAAGCCCCCCAGCCACACCACCGATCATGAGGAGGAAGAACCAGGCCAGAAACAACAATCCCCCAACCAGTGCGGCTGAAGCGAAAAGCAAATCCAGACCAGTGACATCGCCTAGTCCAACGAGTTTGAACAGATTCCAAGCCATGATTGCACCTCCTATTCAGTTGTCCTTATCCTTCCGACTGGTGGTAGAGGCTTTGTTGCTTTCCCCTTCGGCCTTTTGACCCCTCTCGATGATTTTTCGTTCGATGGTCATCAGCGGACCGAGAGATACTCCGACGATGATGGCAATCCACAGCGATGACCACTTCATTGCAATGCCTCCAAATACCATCAAAATGGGAATCATCACCCATACGAAACGTCGAATCAGGACCCAATATCCACCTAATAAAGACTCATGGCTTTCATCTTCTATTATTCGACTGAGAGCACTTCCCATGCGAATACCTCAGAACAGCCATTTGGTGAGGAACCAGCAAATGATAAACCAGGAAAAAGTAATCCACAGACTTGATTTATCCCCTTTTCCAATTGGTTTCTCAACCAGTATACCTTCCTCATTCCTGTAAGTATTGGTGCGCTCGTTCTTGTTGTAGCCCTGCAACTCTGAGAGCGAATTGTTGCGTTTCTCTTGAATCCAGAAATAGCCGGCTAGAACCACCATTGCTGCACCGCTTGAACCAAACAATGTAGTCATCGGGCCCTCAAGTTCTTCCCACATACCAAACATCAGGAATATCTGGGTTAGACCGAGTAACATCCAGATTAGCGAGCCGTTGTTCTTCATGGAGTTCAGTCGCCGGTGAAGGTGGTCAAATATGAGGTTGATGCCGGATGGTTTCCAAGCGTTTCATTCAAGTGCTCCTTTCGCTGCCTACTGTTATGGTCGACGTACGCTATGGATGTGCGGGTGACCCTATCGCCCAATCTCTTTCGCCAGTATTGGCGCGTTTGGTGGTTGCACACATCGCCGGAGAGGGTGATGGCAAGAAGAGTGCAGACATGCAGATGAAACGAGTGATGGTCATCCCAGCGAGAAAGGTTGAGGATGCATTGGCTTGGGCGTATGTAGATTCTCTTCCACGTACAATTGAATGGAACTTGAGTGGGGCTGAGATAAACCGTTTCGCTACCACATCACGGCTTGACAAGGCTGTTGCTGAGGCTACTGAGTCGATAAGAGAATGTCCGGAAGGATTGTCTCAACGTGGAGAATCTCCTCACCTCCCTGTCGGTCCAGATGGAATACCGGGTTCAGGTGGTGAGGTCTGGTTGTCTTTGACTTCGCCTTTGAAACATCAGTTGGGTTCAGCATCACTGAGATATGTCGATGATTCAATGGGAATTGAGAGCATCAATTGTTTGCGTTGGAATAATCGTGAATGGTGGGTTGCATCTACCGATGGGCCAGGGCTGATACTTGTGGCAGAACATCTAGGCATCAATATGTCTGAAGAACCGATTCTTGATCTCAGAGGTGGAGGCGGTGCTGCACGCAGTGTGGCGTGGGCGTGGTCGGCTGAAGGTGGCCTCCTCAGATGGCTGGGGGGGCGCCGTGAATTGCGCGAAGGCGGACCATGGGAGGCTTCGATGGCGAAGGACGGAATAGATGCAGTATTGACGATTGATTTTGAGGATCAGGAACTTGAGGTCGAAGGACTGGCCTTGAATGCGAAATATGACACGATGCATGGCTCGTACAAAGAGAGGGTCGAGAAATTGGCGGATGTAGCCTCAGGTATTGATGGGCGTTGGTTGTTGGCTGCTCAACATCTGGTATCATGGTCCACATTGTGGAGGCCTGACATTCCTCATAAATTACCGGATTTAGGATTACTGCTGGCCAGATTAGCATCTGTGGAAGCCTATTTCGAATGAAGAATTGAGGCGTTTGATTGAAAACAGTACAGATTCCACGTGTATCCATGGGCAACAGGTGTATGTTGGTAGTTCTGATGCTGCTGGCGCCAATGCTCGTGGTTGCAGCCGAGCCTGAGAACACTGAATTCACAGATTCTTATGATGATGGAACTTTCACAATTGGTATTGTTGATGTCAATGTGGAAAAGGCAACTTCCAACTCCGATGAATGGCAGACTCAGATGTATTATCCCTCTGAGAACGGAAGTGGAGCAGGTGCAGCAATCAACAGTACATTCTCACCATTTCCGGTTCTCTTCTTCTTCGTCGATGATGGTGAGGATATTGATATCTACAGTTGGGTGGCCAACCTTGCTTCAGCGGGATATTTCGTAGCCATTATGCCGGATGAATGGGATGGTAGTGATGATGAGGCTCTAGTGGCAGATCTTGCAGTCTTGATATCGGCATTGGTTGAGATAAATGTCAATGGGACCGACGACGGCAGTGGTCCAGCAAACATGATTGGTGCATTTGACATGAACCATTGGGGCGTTGCAGGTCATGGAACTGGCGGGATGGACGCCGCACTCATCTACAACAAGTGGTCCATACATGCTGCGCCCCTAGGTCTTGAACCCCCGCGTTCTTTCTTCGCACTAGGAATCGATACTTCAGGCGTCAATCTCAATATCTTGCAGGATGCTGAACCAGCAGAGCCGGGTCTGGCACTGTTCTTGACTGGGACTGCAGATCAGATAGCACCGGCCTCAGAGCATCTTGACAAGGTGGTGGATGTGTGGCCAAGTGGCTGGCATCGCATGTCGCCATTGGGGGCCAATCATGTACAGTATCAGGATGAACAGGGTTTGTTGGAATCTTTCCAAGATGGTTCGGGGAGTATGGATGAAGGTGAGCAGCAATCTCATGCATATCTTCATGTCTTACCCTATCTTGATCTGATTCTCAAGGGTGACCATAGCAGATGGTACAATGCAACCAATCGAGACATCGATCCGGATGTTCTTTCCGATGGGGATGCTTATGTCGATGAGGACATCAATGAATCCAAGATGTTGAGAGTAATCTCCTTTGATGGTCCGAGTGGGGAGATTGAACTGAATCAGACCATTGAGTTGACGATGAACGTCTCTCATCGTAACGGTTCCAGCATCGGCGAAGGTAATTCTGATGCTTGGTGCCTGCATTGGAATGGTTCATTGATTGCAGGAATCTTCAATGAAAGCACTGACAGTGCTTCGTGTTCGGTGGATTCTGATACTCTTGCCCCAGGGATGCAGGCCATCATGCTGTTTGCTTCTTGGGATGGGATGCTCACTACTCATGAATTCACACTGAATAGAGGAAACACTCCTCTTGAGCAGGTCTCTCCAACACCAGTGATTGTTTTCGACCAGCATTCTTCCACATCCATAGAACCCAATGCTTTCGCTTGGGACCCTGATGGTCAGGACTTGGTCTTCCTTGATGCATACCTTGTCGGTGAGGGGGCAGAAAACTTGAGTCTGAGCAACAATGGTGCGAATCTGACGATAGAACATACTGGAGAGCCGGAATGGGAGGGTTCTGTTGCTCTAGAGGTATGGGTCAGTGAACAATCTGCGCAGCCCGATTCCCTCAATATCAGTACGGTTGTGACACTTCTTCCAGTCGATGACCCAGTGGTCAACATCGGAGCGATACCACAACAGAAGTTTGACGAAGACAGTGAAGGGCTAACAGTTGACATTTCACAGTGGTTCTCTGACCCTGAAAATGGAACACTGGAGGCAAGTGGTAGTCTGAATGATGCGAATATCAGTGTTGATTGGAGCAATGGCTCATTACATCTGAGCGCGGTTGAGAACTGGTCAGGTGCAGCCATACTGAATCTCACTGTCAGCGATGGCTCAACTGCCGGTATTTCTGTACAGTTCTCAGTGGTTGTGAACGCCCTTCCAGACCCTCCTGTCTTCACCTATGGCGACCTTGATTTCGATGAGGATGAATCCCTTCAAATTCCACTCGAGAACATCGCTATTGATTCCGATGGAGATGTCTTGGAAATAGCCGTCAACCAAAGCAATTGTGAGAATGGTAGTGCGGTCACTGCACTCATTCAAGGTGAATACTTGGTTCTTTCAGCACAAGAGAATTGGCACGGTGATGATTCCTGTTGGGTGATTACTGTTTCAGATGGAGATTTCACCATCGAAGCAACAATGGGTCTCAGTGTAGCATCCATCGATGATCTCCCTGCGGTATCATGGCATGATCCAGAAGTTAGAGATGACGGAAATATCAGTCTGGGCTTCACATTGTTCGATGAGGATGAGCCAGCAGAACATTCAGTCAAGGTTGCTTGGAGAACTGACGATTGGTTATCAGTCAGCTCATCTGCTTGTCTTGAATGGACAGATGGAGCATTGGCATGTACTGTATTATTGCAACCCTTGTTTTCCAATCACGGAGACCACGTATTCTGGATGAAGGTGGAGACTGAAGGAGTCAGTACCACTGAGCAACAATTGGCATTCACCATTTCCGATGTCCCACAGGATGATACTTCTGCAGAAGTGGAAGAGGTTGTGTCGATGTTCGATGATGTGAAACTACAGATTGCTGCTGCTGCCATAGTTTTCATGGTAATCGTTGCCTTTCTTGGAAACCTTCGCCGTAGCACTACCACGATGGTCGTTGAGCAGGTGCACGTAGAGAAGTATCCTGAAGACCACATTCTGGATGAAGAAGTCATAGAAGTGGTCGAGGGGATAAAACCCAGAGGATTACTGGACCTTGCTCGCCGAAAGGGATGATCAAAGAGGGATGTTGCCGTGTTTCTTAGGCGGACTCCATTCTCGCTTCGATTTCAATAATCGCAGCGCGCGAATCAATCTCAAACGAGTCTCACTAGGTTCAATGACGTCGTCCAACCACCCATTCTTTGCAGCCACGTATGGGTCTCCAAACTTGCGTTTGTATTCATTGATCAATTCTTCTCTGACGCTCTCACGCTCTTCTTCTGAAGCCGCAGCAATCTCTCGACGATGGATGATATTGACTGCCCCTTCTGCACCCATGACTGCCAATTCAGCAGTTGGCCAAGCCACATTGTAATCAGCCTGTAGATGCTTACAAGCCATAGCGAGATATGCGCCTCCGTAGGCCTTTCGAACCACCACGGTCAACTTGGGAACTGTTGCTTCAGCATAGGCGAACAACAACTTGGCTCCATGGCGGATTATTCCTCCCCATTCTTGAACTACTCCTGGAAGGAAACCCGGGACATCCTCGAATGTCACAATAGGTATCGAGAAAGCATCACAGGTGCGGATGAATCGTGCTGCTTTGATCGACGCATCAATATCAAGACAACCAGCCAAAACCCGCGGTTGATTGCCGACTATTCCAACCGGATGTCCATCCAATTTAGCGAAACCGATGACGATATTATCTGCATAAGATGCGAATAGTTCGAGAATTTCTCCGTCGTCCACGACTTCTTTGACTACATCCAGCATGTCATATGGTTTGTTTGGATTATCTGGCACCATCTTCTCCAGTTCTTCTGATGTTCTGTCATGTGGGTCAGCACTCGCAATATATGGTGGTTCAGCCATGTTATGGTCAGGAAGGTGGGATAGGAGCAAGGCCACGATATCGATTGCATCATCT
>JASMHR010000030.1 GCA_030750665.1 Candidatus Poseidoniaceae archaeon | reverse complement strand
GGCTGGGGTAATGGGCACTTTGCTTGGCCTGAAGCAGGCGTATATTGGGTAGTTGTGGAGGGGGAATCGCAATTCGCTCATTATTCCTTGAGCGTGTGGTGGAACCAGTTACCTCCACCTCCACCTTTAGAACAAATGACTCAATTGCACGATGGCATTCCAGTACCTGATCAGGATATTGCCAGTACTCAGGTATCCTACTATTATGTTGAAGTGACAGAACCTATCGATATCATCGAAATCAGTACTTATGGTGGCAATGGAGATGCTGATTTGTATGTTGCATATGATACCGATCCTACTGAATGGAGCGGAAATGGAAACTGGTGGGGAGAAGATGGAATGGCTGTAGGGGCTCGTCAGGGGCCACCTGGAGGAAATGGTCAGGGAAGTGGTGATACATCCAGCACACAAGGCGAGGAGAAATTCGCAACCTCTGCAGGTCCAAGCAATGATGAGAAGGTCACCTTATATGGTCCCGTAGAAGGAATATGGTGCATTGCAGTTGAGGCCTTTGAGAAGGTCAATGATTTGACTATTGGTGCGAGGTTCCAATATCCCCCAGCCAATGCAGACCCAATCAACTCTATAGAACTGGAGGATGGAGTAACCTATTCACCAGTTGATGGAAACAAGGAATCTGACCGTCATTTCCACATCAATGTCACTAACTCCGTTGAACGACTAGAAGTTCAATTGCATGGTGGTGAAGGTGATGCTGATCTGTATGTGAGTTATGACGAAATTCCAAACTTAGAAGACCACCATTTACACTCGGCTACCTTCGGCAATTCTGAATTCACTTCAGTGGATATGCCGCTATCAGGAACTTACCATATCCTAGTCACAGGTTGGGACCAATTCAGTGATGCATCAATCATTGCCTCATTCAAGGAAGCGAATGACTATGTTCCCGTGATATTGCCTATCAGGTTGTTCAATGAAGAGCCTGTGCACAACCTCCGTGCGGTGGAAGGCGATGAATTATCATTCTATGTCGAACTCAATGATGGCATTGATTCATTGACCGTAATGTTGAGTTCTGGTAATGGGAATCCCAATTTGTACATTGTACATATCGATGATGATTGGCAGTCAGCCCGTCAGGGCGTTTGGGAAACAGTTTGGATCGAGACTCCGACTCAAGGTAGGTATGACATCACAGTCGTGGCTCAGAGGGATTTTGAGGGCACTTCCATAACTGCATCGTGGTATGATTGGAATGAACCTGACATTCCTGACATTCCAACAGACATCATGATTGATTGTAAAGAGACTGCTGATTTCATGATGGAATTGGTTGACCTGAATTCCGATGGAGTCTTGGATATGGATGAACTGTGGTCTCTAGATTCTAGTCAGAATCCCGATGATTGGGAAGATGATTGGGATATTGTAAGGGCAGATGATTGGGAAGAAGGAGAGGATGCCTCAGGTTCTTCCACTTCTGGACGTCAGCGTGGCCAAGATGAACAAGGAATTCCTGATGATAATGACATATTCACCCAGATAGACAGTGATGGAGATGGGGAAGTGACATACAATGAATTGTTGACATTCACTTGTTCTTGCAGTACTGAACTTGAATTGGCCGAGGATCTTTATGGTGAGATGGATAAGGAAGATTTCAACGATTTCAATTGGAAGAACGATATCACTTTCGATTCATTGGATCTAGACGGAGATGGCATGGTTGATTGGAATGAATTCTCTAGAGCGCAGGATTCTTGTGAAACCACATGGGATCCATTTGATCTCAATGGGGGTGGTGATGCGAAACCTGGACCTTCACCAGAGGATGATACATCAAATGACGGCATATTGGGAACCGAATATCTAGCTGATGTAGAGGATGAGGTTGTGTACTCAGTGGTTGCTGGAGTAGGCATTCTTCTTCTGCTTCTCGTGATTATGGCCTTCGCACAAGTCAAGAAATCTGATGAATTAGAGACCTGGGGTGCAATGGAAGGAGATGTCATTAGTAGACAGACTGAAGCCATGTTGAACAGAGCAGGACCGCCACAGGACAACATCGACATGATATCCTCTGAGCCATTTTCATCAGATACTGCCGCTACCACAACTGCTGGGAAAGGTATCCAATCATCTCTAGCACCAATACAATTGAGCCCATCAACGGTAGATTTGGGAGATGTGCTCGGCGACCTTGGTCTTGATGAATCTCCAATTGCTACTGCACCTGTTACTACACCACCTGACCACATCATGGGATCATTGCAAGGAGATGGAAGTGAATCCCTCGAATGGCCTAGTGGAAGTGGAAACCATTTCACGCGTGCTAGTTTCGATGCGCCTTGGTCTCAAAAATGATCATGATGCGACTTGCAACTTCTTTGTTGGACCAATTATCGGTTGCATTAACCGGAGCACGTGCTGATGCATTACTGGAAGTAATTCAAACAGAATCAAAGCCATCAAGAACATCGCTCCTAGAGATACGACCTTTGCAAGATATGCATGGGCGAAATGGAACATGTCCATGCCTAACCATTCCCATCCCGGATAGGCGCCATGTAACCAGACGATGCCAGCATTCCGGAAAACATTGAGAATGTGGATAGTGGGGATTGTCACCAATAATGCCCTGGCTCGGCGCTTCCAAGGGGCCTTGAGAGCAACGACTGCACCAACGAAGATTATCATCGATTGGAGTGCTGTGCAGGCAAGAACGAAATTGATGCCAATAGATGCTCCACTCGCATCGAGCAATTCAGTATGGAAGGTATGTTCTGAAATCGGCTCAAACATGAACCACCTATTCCCTTCCCAATCTGCCCAAGCAACTTCGGTTCCATCGGCCAGTGATACTGTGGTTTCACCGAGTTGTATGTCCCCTCCTCCGCTCCAGCGCATGAACAGTGTAGTTTGCCAAGCAACGAACCAGATGGCTAGAACATTCAGCCATGGTACTCTATCGATCAACATGTATGGCAAACCTGCCCATAGCACCATGCCTCTGAACCACACCAATGCATCTTCATCTTCACCGCTTGAATAACCATTCAACTCCCACCGTGCTAATGCAATGCCGATTGGTAATGCTATGCCGGTCATCACTATCAAAACGGTATCCCAGATAGCGATGTATGACTCAATGGTTGATGTGAAATGAGCACCCATCAAAACCCAACCTGCTGCAGCCACCAATCCCCGTGAATCCGAACGAGAGTGAAAGCCCCAACCAAGACAAAACAGTCCTGCCCCTGCCAACAGTGTCGATACCATTGGACTGACCATCATCGACCAACCGTTGGAGATAACCTGTATAAGTGGTTGCAGAGAGGGCGAGGCGGGAACAGTATGCCGGATTTCAATGCGCGTGGCTTTGCCAATGCATATGTCGCTGATCTACAAAGTGCGCTCACGAATCTGGATATGGATGCAATCGATGACTTTGTGGCTGCTGTTGAAGGTGTCATGGATAATGGCGGAACTGTGCATTTCATAGGCAATGGAGGTAGTGCTGGAACTCCAAGCCACAGTGCCGGTGATTGGTCGAAAGAACTCGCTCTACCCACATTGTGTCATATGGACAACATCTCTGGATTGACTGCATGGGCTAATGATACTGATTATGAGAATGTATTCGTTGGGGCCCTCCAGACATTTCTGCGACCGGGAGATATTGTTGTGGGGTATTCAGGTTCAGGAAACTCTGCAAATGTCATCAATGGCTTATCTTTCGCAAAGCAGCAGGGCTGCATCACAGTGGGAGTTGGTGGTAATTATCATGCCCAGGGCGGTGGAAAGATGGCCACCATGGTAGACATCTCGATTGTCGCTGATACTCAATCAATGGAACGAATCGAAGATGTGCAATTAGTTGTAAATCACATCGTCAAAGAGACGATCAAGGCCAAACGTGGCATCAATAGTAGTTGCTGAGGGATTCTGTTGCTACCTGGGCGTCACGGTGCAGGAATTTTCGATGAATTGCACCTACCGGCATTACCTTGTGATACTGAATGGGATGGTTCAATCGCCTATTTGGACAGGGATGGCGTCCTCAACATCGGTAGTCCTGATTATATCAATAATGTTGGGGAACTCAAAGTATTGACGGGAGTCCCTGAAGCAGTGGGTGATTTGAGGAGGGCGGGTTTCAGAGTCTGTGTAGTGACGAATCAATCTCCTATTGGCAGAGGTCTTTGGAGCGATGAGAGACTGTCGATGATTCATGATGAATTACAGTCTCGACTCTTAGAGGTGGATGCTGATGCATTGCTCGACCTCATACTCTATTCGCCTCACGTTCCTTGGGCAGGGTCTCCATTTCGCAAACCAGAATCTGGGATGTTGATGGCAGCGCGGCAGTTGTTAGAATCTTCTGGTAGGATTGATGGTTTTGATCCAGAGGCCGAATTCCATGAAGCACGCAGTGCAATGGTGGGGGATCGCAGAAGCGACCTGAAAGCTGGCAAGAGCCATGGCGTGAGAGTATTTCATACTCCAGAACATATTGGACTTCCAGCAGTGCTAAGCCGTGTTCTGGATGCCGATGATGAAGGCGATGACATCATGAGCGCTCCGGTGTGAGCACAAAAGGAGGGAGGACAAATGGCCTGGCTTGGTCTAGATGATACCGATAGTCTCGATGGTGGTTGCACCACGGAGATGTTTGTCAGATTGTTGGAAAGGATGGGGGTCGAATATGACGACCCTCGTTTAGTACGTCTTTGGCCATTTGCAGAGAATCGTACCCGCGGAAATGCTGCAGTAGCAGCAAATCTCAAGATTTCATTCGATGAAGCCGTCAACTTGGTTGAAGAACACTGGATTTGGCTCTGTGAAAGGAGCGAGCCTGACTCAAATCCCGGTATGGTGCTGACGGAAGAACAACTCGATGAGAGTATTTATTGGAACGCCGTTAGAATGCATGTCGAGTCCACGGATATCGACACTCCAATCCGACATCATCTCTGGTCGACCGGTGGTACAGGAGTGATCGGTGCAACTGCGGCAATCGCCTGGAGGGGTATTCAAGACCATACATGGGAAAATACTGTTTATCGTAGTGCGGAGAATATTGGTTCGCCCAGAAGAATTGATGAGAATTCCATTGCTGAGATGGATAAGAAATTTCCAGGGACATTTCTCAACCGAGATCCTCGCAAACAGAAGGGATTGATTGCACCGCGTTCACCATGCCCCGTTTTGTTGGGTATCCGCGGAGAAACCGAAGATGATGTCCGGTCAGCATTTGAGTGGTTGAGGAACAATGGCGACATGGAGGAAGTTGCCGGAAACATGGTGTGGCGAACCAATCAGGCATGTGATGACCACATCGGGTCGGTCATTACTGCTACTGTGGAGACAACTCCTGTGGTCAGAACCAACGGACATGCCAGTGCATCGACCAGCGAAGGAGACATCGTTGCATTTTCTGAAGGAGGAGATGTGAACAAATTGTTGCAAGGCCTGATACCAGGCGATGTAATCTCTTGGCTTGGACTGGAACATCTGGGTGTCTATCATCTAGAGCGCCTTCGTTTGGTGAAAGCCGCTTTGAGGTTCAAGCAACGTCCAATGTGCCATTGTGGAAAGAGAATGAAATCTGCTGGAAAAGGTCAATCTCCCCGTTGTCCAACATGCGGTACACAATCAGAGGTTGATTGGATTGGTGAGCATATAGAACCCAGCGAATGGATGGAGCCTGCACCAGATAGACGCAGGCACCTCGCAGCACCGTTAGAGCGAAAGATTCCGAAGGATGATATTGATTTGAAGAGCCACATTTGATATGTCGCCTTACCATCCATTGAGCATGAATGATGAAATGGCACTCATTTTCGTCACATTGCTACTGCTGTTTTCCACCTCTGGCTGTGTTTCTGATGATTCTTCTGATGTGATTGGAGAATTGAATGTTCATCTAAATGTGATTATTGGCGAAGATGGTGAGAATGACAGTATGAATGCATCAACTATTGTTTCAGGAGGTGAGTCTCCTTATGCCTATCAATGGGAATTGGATGGCAGTCAAATGCTTTCCATGAACTCCTACCTAAAGATGGGTAATCTATCTCAGGGTCAGCACATAGTCTCGGTCTCAGTATCTACCGGTGACGGGCAGGTCGAGCAGGTATCGGCTTCATTCAATATCGAGTGATGTTTATTGGGCAAAGTGTATTTGCTACATCCTTTTCGCCAAGTCATGGTTGATGAACTCACGCTTAAGATATCATACGCAGTACTTGGACTCGGTCTCGCCGGTGCTGGCTGGTTCATGTACAAAAGAGCACAAGAGAACAAGCAACGAATGCTGGATGAATCTGCACCCAAGGTAGCCGGTGACGATGAGTTGGAAGGTGGTGCTCTTGACCCTTCACAATTCGATGAGCCGGATGATGATGCTCTAGATGAGATGAGCGATCTCCTTGGCCTGGATGATGAAGAAGACTGATCATACAGTTTTGAATCCCGATTCTTCCAGCAGCAGTTGGTATTGAGTATCTGAGGAAAACAAGGTCCTCCTTGAATCCTCATGTTCTCTCTTGATGAACCAAGTTATGAAACCAATACTTTCCAATTGTTTGCACCCTCTTGCTTTCAATTCTTCATCTCTAGAAAGATCGGGGTATGCTGATGAGGTCAATATGAGTATGCAGTCTTCCCCGATTTCTTCTTCCATACGTTTGACTGCAGTTATCCTTTCTTTCTTGGCCCTTCCTTGAACAGGTGTCCAATCATCTATCACAACAAGTGAAACTCCTGGCAATAACTCAGAGGCTCTAGAAATCTCCTTCAGCGCTCTTCCGAACTCACCGCCGGTGTTCATTGAATGGAAACGGGATGCTTCGGAGATATCCAATTCACTGAATATCTGTGAAAATCTAACATTATCAGGCATTTCCTCAGAGCCCCAGATCACTCTACTTCCCGAGGCTATGTGTTCTCTGGCTTGCTGAAGACAGAATGTGGTTCTACCAGTTTTAGGGGTTGAGGACAGATGTACTCGTTTACCGATATCAGGTAGCGCCATGATGAGCACAGCCTGACGCCCGTTCAAAGTGATTGGGTGTATCAAAGACCGGCGTCGGGTCCGGATTCCCCTTCTTCCTCAGCTTCAAAATCACCGAGCATGATGTCGAGTAGAGCCTGCTGTTCCGCAGCAGGGTCATCCTCTTCGATATCAGTGTCGCGAGCATCTCCAAGTGCATTCTTTGAACGCTGCATCCGCATGGCTAGCATCTGATGACTCTCTAGACGCCGACTTGCTTCACGATAATCATCCGGGCTGAAATATCCAGAGAATTCACCATTAGGTCCTCTGATGACAACTGCATCTGGCTGTGATTCGGCCATCATTCTCAAAGCACCTGAAAGAGGGGTGGAGATTGGCATCTCAACAACCTTGGTCCGCATATGCTTGGATATCTTCTCCTTTGCAGGATTCTTTCCAGTAGCGATAATCTGTAGTAAATCCTTCAAAGTGATTACACCATCAATTCCACCAGTCTTAGCATTCTCTACTAGTACGGCGGCGTCTCTTGAGCGTAGAAATGGTTGACAGACATCGGCAAATGTCGCCTTTGCTCCAACTACTGCATGCTCGTCGGTGATGGACATATCTCCTACCACGGGTTCGTTCGTCATGTATCGCCGACTAAGGCCAGCCTCTATCTTATTTGCGTCGAAGCAAGAAGCGTTTCAAACACAAGCATCAAGCCTTGAAACCCCTTCGGATGGACATGGATGGCGTAGTCAGAGAGGGTGAACGCATTCCTCGCAGATCTCCACCAGAGTTCGAAGAAGTCGATTCCAGTGCAATATCTGGCATCATGTCAGGTGGTTTACTCAAAGTTGCCATGGAAGATACCAATCAATTTGGGCCCCATGCAATGATTATACTGCTGGTGATAATGGCAACTGTGACCGGTATCTTGCTCAAGGTATTCTCTTTGTTCTGAATAATCTCACTAGTTGCGTTAATCATTCGCAAGCCCTTCTTGGATTGGACAATACTCAATACCCTGACAGGAGTCCATTGTCTCGGTGCAACGTGGCGAAAGGTACTGTGATGATAAGGGTCGATGACCCTTCTGAGAAACGATGGACCATCATGGCAGCTCTTCTTGGGGCCAACATGGCATTTGCTTTGTTCCAGGGGTTGGCTCAACAGGATAATCCACGCCAGATGCGTCTCTTCGCACTTCTGATAGTGATTGCAGCCCTTCCATTTCAGGCTGTATATTTCATGATTCATGCATTCGTGCTCGAATATACTACCCGAATTCATGAGAATGCAATGAAGGTTCTACTCAGATTATCTGCAGCCTGTCAAATGATATCCTATCTCTCAGTTTCCGGAATAGCGATGATGTTCTACGTCATCCATTGGTCCATTGGATTAGTATTCACTCTCTCAGGCTTGGCGGCAATAATCATGGTTCGGATGGCTATTGCGCAGGCTGAGACTTTGGCAGAGGATATCTAATCACTCACTTGCTCGTCTAGCTTCGGCAACTGCCTCATCGACAAGTTCTCCTGAAACTCCGATATGATTCAATGGGTCAAACATCGATTCAAGTTCTTCTACTGAGAATCTTGCTGAGATTGCAGGGCTGCGTGAACAGACATCGATAAGTTCCTCTCCATTCGCCATCGCCTCCATAGAGGCGGTGCGAAGGACTTCGTGCGCTTCATCGCGAGGCACTCCTCTGTCTACCATCTCAAGCATGACTTTCTCAGCCATTGGCAGACCCTTCTGAGCGGAGATGTTGGCCTGCATTCGGTCGCTATCAACCCAAAGATGAGTCAGTACTGAGTTAGTCTTCTCAAGAACATCCTCAGTCAGACTGCTGGCATGAGACAAAGTGAATCGCTCAGCAGAGGAGTTTGCCAAATCTCTCTCGTGCCATAACAATGCATTCTCCCAGGTAGGCATCATGAATGAACGCACAACACGTGCAAGACCGCATGCATTCTCGCTCTTTATGGGATTTCTCTTATGTGCCATTGTAGATGAACCGACTTGTTTCTTGACATCGAAACCTTCTCCAGCCTCTGCTATCTCACTGCGTTGTAGATTTCTGATCTCCTGCAGAATCTTTTCGCAAGTGGTAGCGACATTGCACAACCACCCCATATATTCGATATAGCGATCTCTTCCCACAACCTGTGTTGTGACGAGAGGAGTTCCAAGTCCTAGATGTTCCATGATGAGAGATTGTAGTTTTCTCGCATCATCACCTTGTGCCGCTCCAGTGCCTACCGCTCCGAGGAATTTCCCGACACAAACCCGGCCGCTGGCTTCATCCAATCGCACCAATTGACGGCGAATCTCATCAACCCAGACAGCCACCTTGAGGCCAAAGGTGATTGGGACTGCAGCTTGTCCATGTGTCCTACCAAGCATTACGGTATCTCGCTCCCTCTCTGCCAAGTCTGCCGCCGTACAAAGTAATGCGACAACCTGTTCTCTTAGAATGACTATCGAGTCTCGCAATTGCAGTGCGACCGCAGTATCAACGATATCGTTGCTTGTGGCGCCTAGATGAATGCACCATCCTGCATCACCAGCAGCCTCTGCCATCGCTTTGGTCAGAGCCATGATGTCGTGTTTCGTTTCAGCCTCAATCTCGCTAACTCTCTCCTTGGTGACGCTTTCAGAGTTTGCAATTGCCGCTACACGGAGATAATCCTCCTCACTGACTCGACCCAGTTGCCAATGAGCCCATATGAGCGCTTTTTCAACCTCAAGTTGTCGAGAATGTCTGCCCTCTTCAGCCCAGATGACTTTGAAATCATCGCATCCATAACGGTAGTCAAGAGGGCAGGTCAGAACACTCATCGTTGAGAATGGCGAGGGCCACGCCCTCATGATTATTCCGTTTCATCATCTATCACTGAGATGCATGGATTTGATGTTCAAGTGTCCTCTGTCATGACTCCATGATTCAGTACATTCTAGAACAATATTTCCATCCATATGGGGTCCTGAGAGAATCACTGTTTCAAATTCCCCACCTTCACCATCAATGTTGAATCTATATTGTTTGGATAATTTGAGCAATTCCTCGAAATTTGAATCATCGATTGTTCTCCCGAGCCATTGGCGCCCTAGGCCATCGCTGGAGACACTGACCATCTTCATCTCCATGCCACATTCAATCAACTCACGCATATGTTGCTCTGGGTCATGGTGCCACAGTGGAGAGAATGAATGAATGCCCAATTCTTCACAGATACCGTCCAACCTTCGCCGCTGGTATTCGCTGCGGAGTGCACCACTGACCAATCCATCCACGGAGTTTGAGTTGATCAGGGGGCGCAATCCTTCCAACAACTGTTCAACTTCTACTTCACTCTCTCCACTCACGGAAATAGTGTGATAATCTATTCCAGTTGACTTAGCCTGCAAACTTGTGATATTGGTGGCTGGAATCTGAAACATCCATGAGTCATCTCCTTCAACCACAACAGTGACAATTGCGCAGACCTCCCATCCCTGACACATCGACCACCAAAGAGAAAGCGTGGAATCCTTGCCTCCGGAAGACAATACCACTATCCGCATAGATGGCGCTGAGGGCATCTGCATGAAACATATTTGGTGGTAGAACTGCTTCCTGCCAACCACCAAGGTTGATAAGACGGCACTTGGCGACAGGGTTAGGGTGTGATGATGCAACCAAGCGGAAGAGGATATGACCATGGAATTACCACCTTCAGTCCCGACGGCAGACTGTTTCAGGTAGAATACGCGAGAGAATCAGTCAAGCGTGGAACTACTACTGCTGGTCTGAAGTTCAGAGACGGAATCATCTTGGTATGCGATAAGCGCATAGCCAGCCGCCTCATTATTCCTGAGAGCATTGAGAAGTTGTTCAAGATAGACGACCATATCGGTTTCGCTACCAGTGGTTTGGTTGCTGATGGAAGGCAACTTGTTGACCGAGCGCGGGTCGAGTGTCAGGTCAATCAGATCACTTACAACAACAAAGTCCCAGTTGATATATTGGCCAAGAAGATTTGTGATTTCAAACAATCATTCACCCAATATGGGGGCAGTCGACCATTCGGTTCAGCACTACTTATTGGCGGTGTTGATGACAATGGTATTCATTTGTTTGAGACCGATCCAAGTGGGGCATATCAGTCCTATCATGCTGGCGCTATTGGTTCAGGCCGTAATTCAGTCATCGATTTCTTTGAAAACAAGTGGAAAGCGGGCATGACGCTGAACATGGGGATTAAACTTGGATTAGAGGCTCTGCGCGGGAGTCTGGACAGTGAATTGAACACCGAAGCGATTGAAATTTCAGTTATTGACGGCAATGGGTATCATACTCTATCGAGGGACGAAGTGAAGGCACATATTGCCAAGTTGAAGCCTCTAGAAGAATGATTCAGCACAAAGCACATGGCCTCGCTGCCTTCTCGGGTACTCGGGGCAGGTCATGGTCAGTCTAGATTCCGCAGTTATTGCTCGAATGGAGAAGGGTGGAAAAAGATACGAAGTCTTGGTCGATCCAGAGTTGGTTGACCAATTCAAGGAAGACCCCTCATCAGTGGAACTCGACCTTTTTCTGGCCATTGATGATGTATTCCATGACTCTAAGGGTGGCGAGCGGCCAACTGCTGAAGCCATCGAGAACACCTTTGGAACCCAAGATATTTTTGAGATTACACGCACAATAATCAGCCGTGGAAATATTCAACTCACAACTGATCAGCGAAAGAAGATGGTGGCTCAGAAGCGACTTGCCATCATCCATAGCATCGCCAGTACTGCTGTTGATCCGCGCACCAAACTACCTCATCCGGCTCAACGAATAGAGATAGCTTTGGATGAGACGCGATACCCTGTTGACCCTTTCAAACCGGTGGATGTTCAAGCGGCTGAGGTCATTGACAAGTTGAAACCTCTAATCCCACTATCCTTTGAGACCATGCGATTGGCTTTCAAAATACCCGGAAAATCATACGGGGGCGCCTCTCAGGTTCTTCGTCAGCATCAGAAGAAGGAAGAATGGTTGAGCAATGGTGATTGGGTTTGTGTGGTGGAGATACCTGCTGCAATGAAGGGGGATTTGATTTCACAGACCGCACGTAGGGCACCGGAACTTGAGGTCAAAGAGTTGTGATTCACACCCCCCTTAGGGGGTGATTCTCGTAGTCAGACTCAAGTAGGGACCACCGGTCGGCCGGCTCGGAGAGAATACAATGAACTCTGAAGATACAGGCGCCGAGCAGCGTCTAGTCGTTCCTGGGGACCAGATAGACGCCCCCCCGGGTTCGCAACCAGGAAGCGGCGTCCTGTTGCGAGGCGAGAGCCTTGTGGCAACCAAGCTTGGAAGGGTACAGGTGAATGGTGATACTATTCACGTCGTGCCCACGAACACCACCTACATACCTAGATCCGGAGATCTGGTCATCGGCTATGTCGAGGCGGTAATGAACAACCTATGGTTCCTCGATGTGAATGGCCCCTTCAATGCCCTTCTGCCGATGAGCCTGGCTCCATGGAAGGTGGAATTCGGTGCTGCCCGACAGTACATGGATTTCGGCGATGCTGTGATGGCCAGAGTGATGGAGGTCGATGAGACCCATTCTGTTGTCACCACCATGAAGGGTGTCGGACTGAGGAAGATCAAAGAGGGGTTCATCGAAGAGATTCCTCCTCATCTATTGTCACTGGTCATTGGGAGCAATGGCCGCACCTTGCAGCGAATCAAGGAAGCCAGCGATTGCAGAATCGTGGTTGCTCAAAATGGAAGAATCCTCATTGATGGCGATGCTGAAGGGATGGCAACCGCCCGAAGTGCTATCGATATCATCGTTAAAACTGGACATGCTCCAGGTCTACACGATAGATTGTCTTCAGTTATCGGAGGTGATGAATGATGGGTGGATATGGTGATGTGCAATTGATGAGAGAAGATGGCAAGAGGTTGGATGGCCGTGCTGTCGATGAAATGAGAGAAGTAGAGATCAAAGCAGGTATCTTGCCAGCGGCAGAGGGTTCAGCATGGGTGAAGCATGGTCTGAACATCGCAGTTGTTGCTGTCTATGGGCCTATGGAGGCTCACCCAAGAAGGATTCAACGCCAAGACCGTGCTGTACTTGATGTACGTTACAACATGGCTCCATTCTCCACTTCAGATAGAATCCGTCCTGGTTTCAATCGTCGAAGTAGGGAAATCAGTAAGGTGACTGCTGAAGCTCTTGAGAGCGTAGTTCTTGTCGAACGTTTTCCTCGTTCCAAAATTCGAGTTGAGATTGAGATTCTTGCTGCTGAAGCAGGCACTAGATGTGTCGGCATCACCGCAGCATCCGTAGCACTGGCTGATGCAGGTATTCCAATGAAGGACCTGCTGGTTGGTGTGGCCAGCGGAAAGATCGACGATATTGTTGTTCTCGACCTTGACAAGGCAGAGGATAACTATGGTCAAGCTGACCTACCCATGGGAATAATGCCCAATACTGGTGAAATCGCTTTCCTCCAGATGGATGGGGACCTATCTCCAGAAGAGTATGAACTTGCCACTGAATATAATTTCAAAGCCGCTCATGAGATTCATGGTTTGATGAAGCAAGCTTTGTTGGATAGTGCGTCCGGAGGTGAGGTTTGATGGCCGAGATGGTTCCACAATTATTGCGACAGCAACTTGCAGAGCTAGCATCGCAAGACAAGCGCTTCGATGGCCGTGGCCGCTGGGATAGTCGGGACATTATTCTAGAAACCGATATCTTGTACAATGCCGAGGGCAGTGCCAAGGTGGTTCTTGGAGATACTATCGTCTATGCGGGTGTGAAGTTCGATGTGGCTTCTCCCTATTCCGACCGACCCACTCAGGGTTCATTGATGACAGGGGCGGAATTACGCCCCGTTGCACATCGTAAGTATGACCCTGGGCCTCCAAGTCCTGAGTCTATTGAATTGGGCAGAGTTGTAGACAGGGGAATTCGTGAAAGTGGCTGCATAGATATGGAATCTCTCTGTATTGTCCCTGGTGAGAAGGTTTGGCGAGTCATGTTGGATCTCCATGTTCTGTCCGACGGTGGTAATATTTTCGATGCCTGTGCAACCGCTGCGATTGCAGCAATGCGAACTGCAGTGGTACCTGCCGAGAGATTTGATGTTGGTGAGGATTTCAAACTCGATGTTTCCTCAACTCCCATCATGTGTTCCTATCGACGAGTCGGTGGGCGATATGTCTACGATGCTTGTGAGCAGGAAGAGATAGGTGGCGATGAAAGGATTCACATCACTCTTGGTGACAAGGGTCATCTTCATTCTCTACAGAAGGGGTTAAGAGGGGTCCTTTCGCCAGCAGAATTCACTGAGATACTTGCTCAGGCAGGCGTAAGGTGTGCTGAACTGAGGGAACTTGTACACTCCAAGGAGGCTTGAAAATGTCAAAGAGAACCCAAAAGGTTGGAGCAGCCGCCAGATTCGGGCCGCGTTATGGTGTCAGTGTTCGCCGTAATGCCGCAAAGGTCTTGCGAAAGAGAGCAAAGCAATACTCATGTCCTGTTTGTCAATATCAGAAAGTCACTCGTGATGCTGTGGGAATCTGGACCTGTGGAAAATGTAGCCACAATTTTGCAGGCGGTGCTTGGGAACCATTCACCCGTGCCTCGGTCGCAAATAACAGAATCATTCGTCGCAGTGTGGACGGGGCAACCTCTTCAGACATGGCACTAATCGCTCAGCAAGCAGCTCTGGATTATGAGTTGAAAATCGCCGAGGGTGAAGCCGACGAAGAAGAGTGAGTCGCCCCATGGAGGGAGTATCATGACTTCCTGGCAACTCAATTCCACCATCATCAGTAGAGATGTCGATGCACTTGCAGCTTCTATGCACGGCGAGATTGAATATTCTCATGATGGAGATAAACTTCACTTCAGCATGGTTGAGCATGCTGCAAATGACATGAGAGCCATGTGGAATACTCGCATGCGTTCTATCGTTTCTGTAGAGGCAGTGTTGCAGATTATCAAGGGCAGTATTCATGACGAGCAGCCCGTCGGTGATGGTGAGTGAGTACATGGATGGCGCTAAGCAATTGCAGATCATAGTTCAAGAGTTGCAATTGGTGGTGCAACAAGCTGGAGCCATGAGCAATCAGATTCGTGAGATGTCTGAGACTCAAGAACTTCTTGAATCTCAGAAAGAAGGCGACCCAGTATATCGACAGAGCGGAGGTGTTCTAGTCAAGGTTTCAGATATTGCCGCTCTGTCCGAGGAGCTTGAAGAGGGTAAGAAGCGCCTTGAAGCACATGTAAAACTCCTGGCTGAGCGTGAAGTTGAGTTACGTGAACAGTATGAAGAATTGATCAGTGACTTCGAGGGGAGTAAGTGAAACCGGCCGATGAAGAGCAGTTGAGTGCTCTGAATGACTGGATAACTGCTGCATCTGAGCGGGGTGCGATAGCCATTTTGACGCATCGTAATGGAGATATGGATACGATTGGCTCAGCACTTGCCCTCGCCTCATCCTGTGATCAAGCCATGGCATGTGGTGTACATTTGGGTAGATTGGCCAGAAAGATGGTCGAGGAGTTGGATGCTCCATTTCTGAAAATGGACTTTGATGCCCCTCGATGGCCCAGAAGATTGGGAGGAATCATAGTTGTAGATTCTGCTTCAGCCGAACAAACCGGTGTGGAATTACCAGATGATATTCCATTGTGTATCATCGATCATCATTCAACAAATGACTGGAATCCCGGATTAGGTGGATTGTCTATCAACTGGGCAGTTTCTGCCACTACTCAAATCATCCATTCTTACTTGCAAAGATACCAACCTTCGGCCCTCAGTGAAAAGGTGCGAACATTGTTGCTTGCAGGGCTAGTTACCGACACTGGTAGGTTCCGACATGCCGACGAGTTCTCTTTCGATACAGCGGCCTCTTTGTTGAAGGATAGTGCACTGGATTACCGTTCGTTCATCGAGTCATTGGAAGAGAGCGGCCTTACTCGTTCCGACAAAGGCGCGGTAGCCAAAGCATTGAGTCGTTCACAAGGAATTGATGCTGGAGGATGGTGGTTACTGAAATCCAGCGCCAGCACACAGGAAAGCGTTGTATGTAGAGCATTGATGTCTGCGGGAGCAGATGTTGCAATTGTGGTTCGGAGAAGAGATGGAGTGACTCGGCTAACTTCTCGAGCCAGTCGTCAAGCCATTGTGGAAGGAGTTCAACTGGGGTCCATTCTTGATGACCTAGCCGATGCACATGGTGGTGAAGGCGGAGGGCATGATGGTGCGGCTGGTTGGAGTTCCGACCTAGATGTCATCGCTGTTGAATCTGCATTCATTCATGCCCTGACTGGCATCCCAAGGAGTTGATTTATTGCGAACTCCTTCACAAGTGATCAACGGACTGAAAACGGGAGACTCATTGTCAGAGGATGAATATCCCTTTCTCGTGCTTGCGGAGCAGGCGATGGGTGAGGGAGAGTCGGAGATACTCAGAGTCTTGAAGGATGAATTGAGTGAGGCTCAGAGGTGCGTGCTTGAAATCACTGCTTGCCGTATACAAGGAAAGCCGCCTGGTGATTTGATAGACAAAGCATTGGATGTCACTTCCAGTATCGACACCAGGGATATACAACTAGAAGGAAGAGTGCGGATGGAAAGGGGTCTACAGCGTTTCATCGATGGCGATATTGAAGGAGCAGATGAAGACTTGACGTGGGCAGAAGCGCGCCTTAAATCTGTTGCAAAAGCCAGTCGAGACCATGACCTATCTCTATTGAACAAGGCATCATTCCATCTCTCTACAGAGGCTCCTTTGATGGCACTCCAAGTATATGGTGAGATTTCTGTAGCATCAGGCCATGCTGATGAGACTCTGACCCTATCGAGAATAGGCGCCGCTAGGATATTAGCAAGTATTGGCCAATTGTTTCCAGCCGTCCGGAATGCTTGGAATGCGACAATACATGCTAGAAATACTGGATTTCCAGAATTACAATGGCAATCAAATACCCTGTTTCTGGGATTAGCAGCTGACAATCTATCCGATACTGCGGCCCCAATGAGCGAGCAGGTATTGGAACCTGGTTCCCGCTCATTCGCTGAAGATGGCGTACTGCCGGCAATACTTCCTGATGATCTTCAGATGATTTTCAATGAGACCATTTCTAGAGAATCAGAATTCAATGGCGGCGAACGACCTGATTTGCGTGGTCTATTGTTGTCTGCTGTTGCACTTGACAGGATTGAAGAACTTCCGTGGCTTGATGGAGATATTCGTGATATTGAGGACCCTGTGCTTGTATCCGCAATGATATCCATTCTAGATGATGAGCGTGCAGAAGAATGGCAAATCAGAATGCAGGAAATAATGCAGTCAATCCAGTAATGCAGTGGCTTGTTCTAGATAGGGTCGAGCCCATTCCTCACCACCAGCCAACAATCTTCTTGCAAGGAAGAATGCCTCTTCACCATCCCCTGCATCCAATAGGCTCTGCAATCTCAATAGTTCTTGATCGACGACTTCGACCTCTCCAGAAGAAGCATCTATATCCTCAACCTTTGCCTCTGATACTTCAGAAGCAAGCTCTTCCATCTTCCTAAGGAATTTGGACCTGATGTCATCCACTGGCGGACTCCAGCCACTTGTGGAGTCCATTCTTGAAGTCAAGCGACTCAACAATCTGTCTCTCTCTGGACTGTTAGGTCGCAATGCTTGAACGTGGTCGTAACATAACCAAGCCTCATCATATTCTTTCCGTTGCTCATGTAGCCTTCCCAACTCCAGCCATAATTCATGATTGGATGGTCTATGGGCAAGAAGGTGTTGAACCAATTCCATGAAAAGGTCCACCAACTTGTTCTCTCGTAATTTCTGCATCCTCCGGCCAAAGATGATAT
>JASMHR010000002.1 GCA_030750665.1 Candidatus Poseidoniaceae archaeon | reverse complement strand
AGCAGCCATTTTGCCCCACACAGGATGTATTCCTAGTGAACACTTTGAGCGTAGTTCCACCAACACGGATTCATCTTTGTCACTCCACGCCTCTCTTTCTCTGGATTTGTGAACCAATAATACAGCCATTCTGAATGTGACAGGGTTGCTCGAATCCTCTAGAACATCGTTCTTATCTGGCAGTAGGTCTTGATTTGAAGAACGTCCAAGGCGGCCTCTTTTCATCCTTCGACCACCTCCTGATTTCTGTCTTTTCAATGGAGAGGGTGAACCCTTGTCGTCATCTTCTGGCGGCTCTTCTTTGCGTAGAGCAACCAGCAGCAGTCCTTTCCATTCCTTGGGCAATAACTCCCAGACTGAGGAACGAGTCACATGATACTGGCGCCTTTCTGCGGTATCGCCACCTTTGAGGCCTGACTCAAGGCCTTCAAGGAGTCTCTGTTCCAGCATCGTGAATCAGCATTCGCCGGCCGATGGTGCTCCCCTTTGAAGGCACCGCTGAAGCAACAAGCGACCGCAAGGTCAATCATCGGCCTCGTGAGCATGACAACTGGGCGAGCACATGGATGTAGTAAGGATGGCCATCCTGCTGCTGCATCCTATTCTTGCCTTGGGCCTGCTCTATTGGATACTCAAACAACATGGCTGGAGGGCACGTGGAAGGGCTCTCAAGGGTGAAGAAAGGATGAATGCTCGAGATTCTCATGAACTCTGGGGAAGGAGATTCCTACCAGTCGCCTTGTTTACAGTCAGCGTGGCTTTCATTGCTCAAGTGGCAAGAGGGCTGATAGATGATGAGGGATGGAACGCCTATTTGTTGCCAAGTGTGCATGGAATCTTCGGAATATTGGGAATTGGATTGTTGGTCATCATGACCAATATGGGTAAACGCACTGCAAAAGCGAGGGTCGAAGGCGAAAGTTGGACGGACTTGAAGCTCAGGCACGGAAGGGCTGCTGACATCATCATCATATTGACGATATTGCATGGTTTCCTAGGATTTCTTTACATCTTCGAAGTATTGTGATCATTCTGATTCAATAATACTGACAGGAGTTTTATTTTGTGCTGAACCAGGTAACCAAGTAGGTGTCCACCAGTTCCATTCCCCCATCAAGCGCATCGTCGCAGGAACCAACAGAGCACGCACAATGGTGGCATCAATGAGGATAGCCAATGCTAGACCGAATCCGATCTGTTTGAGAATCAATACTGATGAAAAACCGAACGAACTGAACACCACCACCATGATTGCTGCGGCTCCAGTGATAAGACGCCCAGTTCTCTGTAGACCATTGGCTACTGCGGTGGTATTGTCGCCAGTACGCTCCCATTCTTCGTGTATCCGCGATAACATCAGGACTTCATAGTCCATGGATAATCCAAAGACGATGCAGAACATAATGATTGGATTGCTGGAATCGATTGGTTGAGGGCTGAATCCAAGCAGGTCTGAACCCCAACCCCATTGGAAGACAACCACCAACATTCCGAAGGACGCTGAAATGGATAGGATGTTCATGATAACGGCCTTGAAAGGGATGATGACACTACCGACTTGGATGTAGATCAGGATGATGGTGGCGCCGAAAATGAAGGTCAGGGCGATGGGCAGACTATCTTCGATAGCGTCGAGAGTATCGGCGCTATATGCAGAAAAACCGCCGACCAGAAGTACAGCTTGCGAACCACTTTCCAATCCTTGCATCAGGTCTTCGCTGTTTTCTCGAATAGATTCGACATATTGCCTAGAAATTGTACTGGTCTGTGGGCCATCCATCGCGATTGAGATGAAAGTGATATCTGAAGCAACGAATTTCTCTCGCAGGTATTCTCTGGTGACGTTCTGTTCAGGAGTCAGGTACTCTGCTGGTGTGGTCCAGAATTGAATGACCTGTTCCTCGCTCATACCGGTATCAGGAAGTGCAGCCCCGAACACTGCTACTACTTCTGAGTCACCGAGAGTATCCTGAATCCAACGGTATTGATGCCTGAGATTATTTTCAGAGAGCGGGTCACCCCCATCGAGGTCCATCATGAGCAGGGCCTTGTTCTGGGCGCTTTCAGGCCAGAGATCATTGATGTGATCTGAGCCCTGGCGAGATTCATCTTCGGGAGGTAATGCTTCAACTGAGGACATTGATAATTCGGCTTGTAGAAATGGTAATCCAGCACCAACTAGAAGAATCAGTGTCGGAATCAATACCGCCCAGGGATGTTTCATGACAGTTCGAGCAATTCTTGCCCACATTCCGTTTTCAGAATCTTTGTTATTCATCGAGAAAGGGACCCTCCAGTTGTTTACTTTCGGCCCCAACATTGCTAAGACTGCAGGAAGCACGATGACTGAATAGACCATAGCGATGCTGACTGCAAGAGTACCGCCAATCCCAAGACTCGGGAGGCTGGTGTTCTCGAAGAACAGCATTCCCATCAGTCCGATAGCCACCGTCACTCCAGAGTAGAATACCGCTTTTCCTGCGGTAGCAACGCTCATTGCGGTAGCAGTTCGGATGTCTCGTCCTCTATCCAATTCCTCTCTGAATCGATTGACTAGGAACAGGGAGTAATCAATGGAAACACCAATCCCTATCAAGGAGATTATGTTGGTTGAATATTGAGTGACATCGGTGATGTTGGATAACCATATTGTCACCCCCATTGCAGCAATAACAGTCAGCAACCCAACACCTATTGGAAGAAGGGCTGCAACGATTGAACCGAAGACGATTCCTAGAATTATCAATGACAACGGTCCGGAGAACATTTCAGCCTTGATAAGGTCGTTCTGAATCCTGACATCAAATGAGTTACTGATAGCGAGATCACCAGTTCTCCAGTCTTCAAAATCAGAGTCGATCTTTATTGAATCATGTATCTCGTTATAGATACTTTTTGATTCCTTTCGTTCTCCATTGATGATGATGGTGTTGATGGCCCAGAAACCGTCCTCCTGTTCGTTGATTCTGGTGTATCTTTCTTCAGATGAGACGGTCCAAGAATAGTTGACATCGATGTCCTCTCTTTCATCCAACTCACTCAAGGCTGCAATAACTGCATTCTGCCATTGTTCATCGGTATCATTCAGTGTCGGATGGTGGACTAGATAGATGAAGACATTACCGTCTTCATCACCTTCAGAAAGAAAGTATTCTCTATACATCTGGCCTGCATTGAGACTTTCAAGGTCGCCCTCGCCATATGATTCAGCCCAATCAGCGCCCATACCCATCAATGATGCCAGTATAATACAAACCAGAACACCAATCACTGTAGTCTTGAGACGATGGTCATAGGAGAATTCCCCCAATCTGTAGAAGATTCGTCCGCGCAGCATCTCTGGGTCAGTCACCCCTTCCTGCATGGGAGGCGGCGGTTTCAACCACTATTTCAATAACAGGTAGTCAACTATTCCAGCGAACGGGACAGTCTATTGCTCCAGACATCCAGCCATCCCTTCAGATTGCGTTCAACATCTCCTGATTCTACAGATCTGTTTTCAGTATCTCCATCTGTTGAGAGTGGTTGTATCCTGCAGCCACATGCGTTGTGGTGCCCCCCTCCTGTTTCATCGTAGAGAGTCGCCATTCTTGTAAGATCAAAAATACCTCCATTTGGGTGAAGGAAACTGTTGCAGTAGAATGAAGCGGAGAGAGCAGGTCTATCTGGAGTACTGATATCTCCATCCACCCACCCGTGAATGATACAACATGCATCACAGTCTTCACCAACAAACGCAGTCAAAGCGTATCCATTTGTCCTTTCTCCAGTCCCATCCATTCTCATGATAGCCAATCTATCGATGACTTCGACCTTCTTTGAAATCAATTCATTGAGGCGTTCTGCTGCGGAACTTTGTTGTTCACAACGACTCATAACATCTGTACTATGCAGCAGTTCCTCCAAAGGCATTCCCTGACTCAATCTATTCAGCACTGAATGGACATATTCTCCATCTCGTGCATCGATGGTACGTGAGAACCATAGCAAAGGGTGTCCTTCGCGCAGTTCTTGCAATTGCAGCCCTCCTGAATCCAATCTATCCACAAAACCCATGGCATCACCAAGAGATGGAAGGCAATCAGCGCCTCTGAAATGTTCCCAAGCCACTCTTGCTGCTGAGGGCTTATCTTCCCAGATACAGATTCCACCTTCAAGAGTGAATAGTTCTTCTACATCTTGAGGAGGACGATTGGTGGCGTGGTGATCTAGATACAGGCCACATTGATCATGGAATGGTAGATCACAAATGGCAGTATTCCTATCAATGAGGTGATCAATGATTCCAGAACGAATCTCAGCCGGATGGCTGAATCGGACTTCTGCATTTGGAAAACGGGCTTTCAATACCACGGCTGCGAACAGGCCATCCATGTCTCCATCGGCGATGATTCGGTGAAGTTCAAGTTCATCGACTGCTGACATTTGTGACCTTCCTATCATGTGCCGGTCGGACCTAGACTGATGAATCAATCGCTTGGTGAAAGAATAGGGGGCCTATCGCGGGAAGTCGCGGAAAACATCATGACGTTTAGGTAGAAGCGATATTTATGGAGACTTCATGCGGTATGGTTGTCATCAACCTCGGCAACATATTGATATTGGAATATCCACAAGGCCACTGGGACTTTCCCAAAGGGCACATCGAGGATGATGATGCATCGCGAATCGCTGCAGCCATACGGGAATTGGAAGAGGAGACAGGCATCAATGACATTGTAATCATCAATGGTTTTGAAGAGAGAACAGAATATCAATTCAGGCATAAAGGAAAGAAGGTCGAGAAACAAGTGTATTGGTATATTGGCGAGACTGAGATGATGGAAATACAATTGTCACATGAACACCGAGACCACCTTTGGCTGGATTGGGAACAAGCGATGGAAATGTTGACACACATTGAATCAAAAGAAGTTCTATCAGCAGCACAAGAACATATGAAGCAGATAGGAAGATACTGAATCATTCATCTTCATCTGTTAAGCCTAGTGCATTTGCTACTGGAGCAAGAGCCACTGGCCATTCAAGGTTCTCAACCTCATATTCAGGCTCCCAAACGCCACGCGCGAAATCGAATTCACAACCCATGCCTTCTGCAGCTCTGAAAACATCTATCCACCCCTGTTTCGTTATCCCACGTTCCAGTGCTGCACGGCCCATACTCACTAGAATCAGAGGTAATTCTTCATCAAGGTCTAGAAGTGTAGCCATCCATTGGTCGAGCAGATCAGCCCCTGAACCGTATCCTCTCGTGATTAGAAAAGGAACCTCCTCATCGGAATGCTTCTCTTCAATCACGCCACGTTCATAGTCACTGAGATCGAGAAAATCCTGTAGATTCTCTAGTAAAACCGCTCCCCTGCGGGAAAGCCTGCCGTCGTTCCAAGCCAAATCTAAAGCGTGTTTGAAGAGAATTGTCATAATCTCACTTCATTCGTGTAATATTTCTTTGAGTATCTCCAGATGGGTCTCGAATGAAATATTCAATTCACGTCGTTTTCGAGACATCAAAGCCACTTCTGCTGGGTCAAGAACGTCATCGACCCAGACTCCTTCCAACAGGAAACGATAGAGTTCTTTGGGGTCTGCTTTGGGTTTTTCTTCAGCCTTGGCTTCCTCTTCCTCATCGACATCATCCTCTTCAGTTTCTTCAAACAGAGAGACTTCTTGCAGTTCTCCGGATTCACCATCTTCGTCTTCATCGTCCATGAAAGCAGCGAGAGCATCACTCACCACTGCGCTTTCTTCGTTGTTTGAAGAGATTGGACGAGATGCTCCTAATTCTTCGAAAGGGTCAACATCCTCTTCTTCCTCAGAGATTTCTTCCTGTGGAAAGAACGTTTCTTGTTCTGGTTCTCCTCCCATTGTTTCCCCCATGTCAAGTGTGGCAATCACAACCCCCTCATCCTCTTCAGCGATTTCCTCTTCTTCCTCTTCGCCAAGAGCGTCCAGCAAATCATTGCCACGGGCAGCGGGGGCGGTGGTGGAAACCTCTAGAGCTTCATACAGGTCATCGTCTTCTTCGGTTTCGTCGACGAACATGTGGCCACTCACTAGCCGTGGACTCTACCTCCCCCTCATCAATCCATTCACTGAATGGACCCATTCGTCAAACAGGTTCACCACCCTTTTGATAGGACACGAATGTCGAGGTCACTGTATATGGCAGCCAATAGAGTATGGGTGTGGCGCATCCTTATCGCTACCACGTTGTTCTGTTCTGTACTCGCTCTTCCTGATGTTGAAGAACATCTAGATGCCTGGCACATAGAGGAAGGTGTGTTTGAAGATGAAACAGATTCCCAAATAACTGATGGGGGTTTGGATTCCGGTTCCAATGCGAGTCAAGGGCAAGGCTCTGGACAGAGTGAAAGCACTCAAGAGGAACCTGAACAAGACCAATCGGGGCAGAATGGCACAGAAGATTCGCAAGCCGATTCGAGTGAGCCCATGGATGATGGTGCAGACGCAGATACATCCGGGACCAATGATGAAGAAAGCGATTCTCAAGCCGGTAGTCAACAGGAAAGCACTACAGAATCAGATACAGACAAGACTTCTGGTGATTCTGAACGTATGCTTGCAGAAGGAGGTGAAGAATTTGGAGCCGGGGGATACTCATGGGTAATTCCCACCACACAGATAGTGGTGTTGAGTCTTGCCGCAGTATTGGCGGTGGGGCTGATGGGAACGATGTTGACTGCGGTGATAGCCAGTGAGGCAGGAAGAGTGAGCCTGATGCTTGCAGTGATCGGACCAATATTGGCAATATCCCAAAGAGGCGAATCTGGGACCTTCACCAAGGGGCGTATTCAAGGATATGTCGAAGCACATCCTGGCATTCATTTCTCCGCATTACGCGATGCATTATCATTGGCCAATGGCGTCACTGCTCACCATCTTCTTGTATTGGAGAAGGAGGGGCGAATAATCTCATGGCTGGATGGTCCAAAACGCCGATATGCTTCCAGTGGAATTGATCCAAAATTACTTTCAAAATTAGAACAGCCAGTGGTGGGGATGCAGCAAGCCATTCTAGAGGTGTTGTCGACTGCGGGAGCATTGGGTATTCAGACCGGCGTATTGCGAGATAAGTTGGCTACTTCTCGGCAATTGATGTCATATCATATGAAGCGCCTTAGTGAACGCGGTTTCGTAGAGGCCAAGGGGCGTGGAAAGGCGCGAAAATGGCACTTACTTGAAGCGGGTAAGGCTGTACTGCTGTCAAGTCAGCACCTGTGAACGTATGCGCAACTTCTTGACCACAAGCCTCGGGCTGTGAACGATGAACACACGCCTCAGAGCATGTTCGGTCCTGCTGATCTCTCTTCTTCTTTTCACCTTGCCACCCAGTCTAGCATATCCAGAAGGAATCGGTCAGCAAGGCGACAAGGGTTGCGTTTGTCATGGAGCAGAAAGGGAGTTGAAAACCCAAGCGAGTATAGATGGTCTTCCTGAAATATTCAATTCAAGTGAGACGTATAATTTGACCATTTGGATGAATAGCAGTATCATAGGTACTGGAGCCAATCAAGGAGGGTTTCTATTCTGGTATTCGGATGGTTTGGCCAGTGGCAGTGCTGACACCAGAGATATCGATGGGCGTTTGACTCATAGCGAAGCAGGAAATGATCAACGAGGTTGGATGATTCAGTGGACAGCACCAGAAAGAGATGATATCCAGGTTGATTTTCAGTTCCATGCCAATGCTGTGAATGGCGATGGAGAAACCACTGGAGATGCATGGGCGAGTACGATTGCAAGCATTCGTGGAGAGAATTTCACTGGAGAACTCAAAGATGCAGATGTGCCCAAGAGAGAAATGGCGATACCTTTCATCGGAGCCTTCGCTACGATTTCGGTGGTATTAATTGCAGCACGACGGATTCAATTGACGAATTCAATATGACTGGATCTCAATGCTTTGAGTTGAGTATTCTCGCTTGCACCATGAATCTGTTTACTCTTTACTCCTGTTAGAACCACCATCACTCTCATCTCCTCTCCAGCATCTTCTTCGACTGCAGCCCCCCAAATTATTCTGGCATGTTCGTTGATCTGTTCTTTGATGATTTGAGCAGCGGCCTCTGCTTCTCCCAGAGTCAGTGTGGGGCCTCCAACGACATTGATCAGAGCTCCACGCGCATCGGATAGGTCGAGTTCAAGCAGCGGGCTGTGTAGTGCTTCCAAAGTCGCCTTCACAGCTCTGCCTTCTCCACTTGCTCCTCCAATTCCTATCATCGCTACTCCACCACCAGTGGTGATGACTGAACGCAGATCTTCAAAGTCGAGGTTGACCATCCCATCGCAGGTAAGCAAGTCGGTCACTCCCTTGATCGAACGAACCAATAATTCATCTCCAACTCTGAATGCTGCAGCCAGCGGTAGATCTTTCACACCCTGAATCTCAAGTAGGCGTTCATTTGGAATCACAATTATCGTGTCGCAATACTCTCGCAATCTTTCAAGACCCCATTCGGCATTCTGCCTTCTCAATGCTCCTTCTGATTCGAATGGATAGGTCACTACTGCTATTGTCAATGCACCTTGTTTCTTGGCCAGTCTTGCAACATGACCTGCTGCTCCTGTGCCTGAACCCCCGCCCATCCCTGCTGTAATGATTGCAAGTTGAGTATCTTCGGTGATTCGATTCAGTGTAAATTCGCTTTCCAGTGCCGCGGTTTCACCTTTAGCAGGGTCCCCTCCGGCTCCACGCCCTCTTGCACTTCTTCCGATGAGTATCTTTTCCTCCACCTGGGTCAATAACAAGGCCTGAGCATCTGTATTAATTGCATACCCAGTCACGAATTTTGAACTGAACAATCCCTCTCCTGCCAATCTACTGATAGCGTTGCATCCAGCACCACCAACGCCGTACACACGAATTCTAGGTTGTAGTGATTCCAAGAGTTGACGCAGTTCTGCATCATTGGCTTTTGAATCTTCATTCACAGGTTTGATGACGGTTGTATTATCATCCGATTCAAGGCTGAGAACACGTTCTATGAGGTGCTTCATGGGTGAAGTCCGACCTTCAGCCTCTTTCAAGATGCCCCTTGAAAATGTAGCGCGCAGGGGGGTTTTCTTACCCGTTTTCAGGTGCGAACACAGCAGCGGTACTCTCAAGCAATAGTGGATAACGCCAGTAACATGGGCAAGCAGCGAGTAGTTGTTGGCCTGACCATCCTTTTGCTATTCACTCCATTCTCCATGATTGAGTTGAATCTAGAAACTGGTGCTGTAGAAGCATGGGAGCGCGACGACACACCTTCTCGTCCAGCCGGCATGGCTCTTTCCGTATGGCATCCCAGTCTTCCCTCAGTCATGTGGGATGTGGAGTGGTCTCTTGATGGAGAACATATCGCTGCAGTTGGTCTTGATGGTGGGCTATCTGTTTGGAACAAGAGTGATGATAGAGTGATATTTCGGTTGACTCACCATATGCAACTGTTAGGAGTTGATTGGATAGACAATGACCACATCCTGACATTGGATCAAAGACACAATTGGAATGCATATGCGGTCAGTGATGATGGAATCATTCGGCCAAAGGATACTTTCGATGATTTCTCAGGTCATTGGAGTAGTAACATGACTGGTGTTGAGCAGAATTGGGGTCATGATATGGAAGTCAGTCCAGATGGTAGTCGCGTAGTCTATTGCGGAGGCCGTCCATCGAATGGGGGCGAAATCGTTATTGTTGATACTGCATATTTGCTGGGTCGAAGCGAGGTGGCCAATAATATCGCATTACACACTCCAGATGTGGTCAAGGTCTGCAGATGGTCCGCAGATGGTGCAACTATTGCCACAATCGAAAGAGCAGGCGGGGGGGATAGTATTCGTTTGTTTGAAAGTCATTCATTGAATCAGACTCTGCAGCATAACATCGCTACAGGTTCTTCTGGATGGCATCTCGATTGGAAAGGAGATTCTCAGTATTCTGTGGCCTGGACTAAGAGTACTGGAGAGAGTGTAGTGTCTCATTTCATCTCCGAAGGAGATGTAGAGTGGTACCAACCTCTGGAGCAGAACATCACTCGTTTGGAGTGGTCAGCACATTCTGATTCATTGTATGTGGGCCTTCTTGGTGAAGGTCAAGTATTGGTTCTTGACGCGGCAGGGCAGCTAGTTTCCAGTCACGGTTGGCATGCATACAAGGACAGCCGTTCTGATGTCAGAGCATTAGCAATGAATGGGGCTGGAACTGAGTTAGCCAGTGCTGGGCAGGATGGTTCAATCGAAGTATGGAATATTCTGGATACTGGTGGACTTTCCTTGGAAGGAATCCTGGATAGCAGTATCATGAGGGAGTTCGAGATCGATGTGGCTGGTACGATGGTTGCAATTGCTCAGGGTTCTGGATCTCTGGATATCCATGACCTGAAAACGGGGCATAGAATGCGTTCATGTCAACACCCTGATTGGGGAGATGACACCGTTTCAGTTCCATATGTCAAGAGTGTGAAATGGTTGACTAGGGATATAGCCGTCGGTGGATTCACTGATGGCACAGTGATATGGTGTTCCATCCAAGGTTCTGGAGATTCTTATTTTGATTTCAGCGCCGTTGTAGACATGGATGTTTTTGGTAGAATTGCATTCAAGAACAGCAAGTTGCTCGCCTTGAGTTCAGTTCCTAATGGTTCAGATTCCACCATTGATGGAGAAGTGAATATTCTTACCAACACGGGAGATATTTGGGCAGTTGAACGAACATGGCCTTGTCCAGATACTTGTTGGGCGATGGAGTTTAATTCTGGTGGAAATAGATTGGTCACAGCAGAACAAGACGGTGAGATACGAGTATGGAACACAGATTCAGATTCTCCAAGCGATTGGCATGAGTTACCTTCCCCTTATAGTCATGCGAATTATACTGGGGTTGTAGAATGGTCTCCGGAAAGAAATGTCATCATCAGTGCGGGTTGGGACAAGGAAGTTATTCTCTATGATGTCGATAGCGAACAGGAGTTATGGAGAGTTTCCTTGCCATTTGAAGGATTTTCAGCGCAGATTTTCGAGCTGGAACAACTTGCAATAATAGGCTCGGGAACGTCTTCGGATTCCAGTATTGGGCAGGTCAGTATTTTGAATCTGAGTTCTGGAGAATTGGTTGATTCTTGGCCAATAGTAGGGATTCCCCGCGGAGTGGCAATTCATGATACCGCCATGGGAACGAGATATGTGGTTGCGAACAGTACTGGCGGATGGATGACATGGATGGTGGATTCAGATGAGGATGGATACACAGATACCGAAGATCTCTGGCCAAATGATCATACACAATGGTCTGATTCAGATGCTGATGGGCACGGCGATGAATCGAATGGCACCAATGGCGATCAATGCCCCTTCATTTATGGGACCAGCATTCGAGATAGATTGGGCTGTCCTGATAGTGATGGAGATGGTTGGTCAGATCCTGATGAACAGTGGCTTGCACATCCATCAGGGGCTGCAGATGCGTTCATCGCAGATATTGAACAGTGGAATGACAGTGATGCTGATGGATACGGAGACAATTACTTCTGGAATGGAATCAATGAACAAAGACTGAATCAACGAGGTGATGCTTTTCCAAGTGATGGGCAACAGTGGAATGACAGTGATGGGGATGATTGTGGGGATAATTACAGCTATTCTAATGGTTCAACAGGTTTGAGGGTCATGGAGATTGGAGACGCTTTCATCAACGATAACAGTCAATGTTCTGATAGTGATGGTGATGGCTATGGAGACAATTACACATGGACATTGGATAATGATGGCCTGAGGATTGAGAATGGAGATGCATTCCCTAGCAATACTCTTGCTTGGTCAGATCTCGATGGAGATGGGTGTGCTCCTGACAGTATCCGTTCAGATGAAATAGATCTGTATCCAGAGGATTCCAGCCAGTGCCAAGGGGTTCCAGTACCCACAATGCCGGAGAACGTCGATGTGTTCGTCGCTTCGGATATGGAACGTTGGAGTATCAGTTATAGTTGGCATCAGCGAGGTGAAAACACAGAACAGATTGAGATATTTGCCATCGAGATGAACGAAAGTGAAGAGTGCGATTCGCGATGCTGGCAAAGTCCACTCGTAAGTCTTGAACCTGCACCTGCGGGATATACAGATGGAATTCAGTATTTGACACGCAGTGGCCCTACCAGATTATTGGTGATCATTCGCGCCAGTAATATCGAATACAACACTAGTTCCGAAATGTGGTGGAACAATACAGGTTCTCCACTGCCTCAGAATGATACCGAGGGATGGAATGAAACAGTGAATGAGAGCAACAATGACTCACAGAATGGAAGTGGTTTGAACACTTCAGACGATGTTTCTTCTGAGACTACTGATACTGATTCTACAATGATGATATGGGGCGGGGCAGCCGGACTGGTGGTGCTTCTGGTATTCATGATTCTGCGCCGGCGAGGTCCAAGTGCCGTTGCTGACCCTTGGTCTTCATCACCATCCCAAACCATCGTACCGCTTGCCAATCAGTCCGTCTGCACCCGCTGTGGTGGGACCACTCAAGAAGTCGACCATGAAGGTAGGACGTGGAGGTGGTGTTCGTCCTGCCAACAATACGATCAATGAGTAGCCGTTATTGTTGAATTCAATCACGCAGTCCATCTTGAGTGACCTGGTAGATGCATTCTCCATCGGGGAGATTCGGTGAATCTACCAGACGAGCAATTCTGCGTCCACCCTTGGCCTTGCGCAGGTATAGTCGGAATGTGCTGGCGTGTGCGAGAACGTGTCCACCAATCGGTTTGGTTGGGTCGCCCCACATCGCATCAGGTTTACTCTGAACTTGATTGGTGACAAGTACCAATGCATTGTTGATGTCAGCTTGCTGCTTCAACTCTTTGAGGTGCTTGTTCAGTTTCTGTTGGCGGTTTGCCAACATTCCCCTGCCGATGTACTCAGCACGGAAATGACTGGTCAAGGAATCAACGATGATCATCTTCACATTCAATCCTGCAGATAGTCGTTTTATCTCATCAACCAATAACATTTGGTGTGCAGAATTGTATGCACGTGCAACATGTATTCTCTTCAGTACTTCAGCAGGATCAAGGCCCTGTCCTCTTGCCATCTGGGTGATTCTCTCTGGGCGAAATGTATCTTCAGTATCGATGTAGAACACATCACCATCTAATCCACCTTCTGCTATTGGCAGTGAACAGTTGACAGCCAGTTGGTGGCCAATCTGGGTTTTTCCTGATCCGAATTCACCGTAGACCTCCACCAAGGCTTGGGTCTCGAAACCACCGCCAAGGAGGTCATCTATTGACTGTACCTTGCTTGACAGTTTCATGACTTCACGTCGGCGTTCCAGTAGTGCATCACCACTGATGAAGCCACCAATATTTGCCATCTTTTTGGCGGACATGATGATTTTTCCCGCCACTGCCTCTCCGAGTTCAGCCGCTTCTCCCAGTGCTGAAGGTGTCATCACTGCGATTGCTAGTAATTCTTCAAAACCCGCATCGCGTAGTTTCTCCGCAGTTGCTGGACCTACTCCAGGTAAATCTTCGATTGTTAGTTCAGGGGCCTCAACTTCTTTGCTCAGTGGTATCACCTCGGTCTCGACATCAACGATGTCTTCCTCATTACTTTCATCAGTTTCGCTTGAAGTATTTTTTTTGCTTTTGCTTGCCATGCATCCATCTCCTTGTGCAGGGTCCTGTTCGTCCAACCTATATGAGCAGCAGCAGCAGGGTGTTGCAAGTCATGAAGGTGTACAGAGGAGCGTAGTGCGCCTCAGTCTTTCATTCTTCACTTTCACTTCAAATTCATTTTTGAGTGAAAATCATTATTCATTCTGGATTTGGATCTGATTCTTCTTGTTCATACAAGGCCCATAGATCAGATTGCACATTCACTTCTTCGCTGTTGCCTCCCGCTACCACGATATCGATATCCAAAGACCAGAGTGCGGCTTCGGGGCCGTTCTCCTGATTATTCCAAGTCGCTGACTGTCCGCCATTCAGAACCTCACTGTTACCTCCATGTTCTTCTTCGCTGGAGTTCTTAAGGGACCATGTGACTTCTACTGAATCCTCAAAGAAGGTGCCTGGGTTGCTGGGATTCTCAACTGTTGATACTAGATTCAACTGGACGGGAATTGCGATACTGTCATCATCAGGGGACAGATCTATCGAAATCCGGTCGGGCTCCTGAGTATTCAACTGGGTATCTGCGACATGAAACTCCACTCGTAATTTGAGTTTCTTTGATGCTGTGTTGTTATTCTCATCTTCGGCACCAAGCGTTGCTTCAAAGATACCGTGACTCATGTATTCATAGACCAACACTGACTCATCTTCTGCATTGATACTTACGGGATCAGTTCCATCTCCAGGGTCAAAGGTGAATGTGGTAATGTTTCCTTTCGATGATTTAGTCTCTCTGAAATCAAAGCTGAATTCAGCACCGGCCATCGTTGTCGGTTGACCATCGCTGTGAATTTCCTCGATGGTACCATTGGTGAGGTCATAGTACACCACCAATTCTACAGGTCCATCATCGGTTTTTTCTGGTTCATCGTCTCCTAAACAGCCTGACAGGCTGGCCAACAGCAAGATTGCTAGAATGCATACCGCCGGTATGGAAATTGAGGACTTCCGCTCCATCATGCATTGCAGGGCAGCCATCTTGTATGAACCCAACCTATATTTCTTCAGCAAATGGGAAATCGTAGAATTGTGAAAGGTCTTGGTTGCCCCAACTGATTCAAGTATAGGGACCGAACCGCCGACTTTAGCGAGGTGGGGTAGTCTGGATATCCTGTCGGGCTCATAACCCGGAGATCGATGGTTCAAATCCATCCCTCGCTATTCACCAATCCCTCAAGAACGTGAGAATGAGTGGTAATCCATAGTTGGATTGAGTTTGTCCACTGCTGCAGATAACGCCGCATTTGCTGCTTGTTCGCCCGATTCAATCCTTTGAATCTGCGATTGAAGTTCCACAAGTTTTTGAGAAAGTCTATCGCGTGCTTGTTCAGGCATTCCGGCGCTGGCGGCACTCCAAGGAGCCACTCTAGAAATCAGTGAGGTCACTTCAGCAGGACGTTGACCTTCAGGAAGTAATTGAAAAGTCTCTCCGGATCTGTTGACTGCGCCCGCTGCGTTCATTGCATCGACAAGTCTTCGTCCATGCTTGGCTCCCTTTCTAAGATGACCACTGATCATAAATTCAGTTCCTACCGTCTCAGTACACGCTTCAAGGTGATGTTTCCTCAGTTTGTTGGCTCTAGCGAATTTCTTCATCGCCTTTCCCTTCTTACCCATCAATGCGAACACTCTTCCAGTCTGGACCTCATCATCGGCTTTGTTGGCTAGAGTTGCCTTGGCAGAATTGGAATCTCCTGCATCTTTGTGTAACTTGGCTAACTTCGATCTTTGCTTGCTGAGTTCTTTGCTTGCTTTGAGAGATAATTTCAGCTTCTCTACCTTTTCTTTGCCTCTGATCTCCAAGATGTTCGCCAGATCCCTCAGTCCTTGGACCAGTAGGTCTTGTTTTGTGATGTCTCGTTCCTTGTCGGCAATCATGCGTTGCGTCAATTCACTTGCCATGACTTCTGCCATCTCATACCTTGCTTCGGAGGCGTATCTACGCATCTGTGTCAGTACGGTGGCAGGGTCACTCATCCCGAACATCAATCATGCCTCAGTTCACTGCGGGATGTCCATACTCATGAAGACGTTGGCATCATGGTCGCTCGGAGGCATTGCTTCGCCAGCATCATCTTCAGTCTCCGTCTGTCTGCAATCAACATGAGTGGAGCCTCCGGCCCCGAATTGCCACTGCTCAGATTAGCTTTGACGGGGACGCCAGGTACTGGAAAGACTCGATTGAGTGAAGAATTACAGGGATTGGTAGAGATTCAGAATCAGTCCATTCTGGCTGAAACTAAAGGATTTCTTGGCCAAGATGATGGTGGAAGCAAAGAGATCGATGTTGAGGGACTGTCAACCATTTTGGTTGAAGAATGGAGTTCCCCCCCTGAGAAAACACAACTGATAGATGGCCATTTATCTCATCTGCTTCCGGTTGATGCCATAATCATCCTTCGAGCCCATCCACTTGTAATCGATGCCCGTCTCCATCTCCGTGATTATGAAGAACAGAAGATATTGGATAATGTCGAATGGGAAATGATTGGAGGCCCTTGGCTGGAATTGGAAGAAATCGACATCCCAATATTGGAACTTGACTCCGGTGTTCTAGACCCTAATGAATTGACTACTGAAGTATTGAATTGGCTATCTCAGGATTGTGCGCCGGAGCGGCCTGCTGAAATCTTGGATTGGTTGGATGATATGGCTTCAAAGGACTGGTGACAGCCGATAGGGTCAACAGTAGAGAGTGTTAGGCAACATCGGTGATTGTGTGGCTCTACAGAACCTGAGGGCAATGTCTGAGAAGATAAGCATCCCATTGGCCAAGCGTTTTTCGTGGATGTCACCATTGGCGGTTACATGGTTGACTCTCCCAGTTGGGCTGGCCGCGGCATTACTGATGTTGATGGCAGGTGATGATGGCGTTGGAGCGGTCATGTTGCTTGGAGCAGCAGCATTACTTGGAATCGCCTCCATCTTGGATGGGTTTGATGGAACACTTGCTCGTCAGACAGGTAGGGTCTCTCGTTGGGGAGATTATCTGGATCATACTCTCGATAGGGTGTTGGATGTCACTTGGATGGTAGCCATTGGTTACAACATGGTTTGGGTTGGTTCAGCAACACTTGCTTGGGGTGCTGCGATGCTGACCATGTTCGGTTCATATCTAGGGACTCAGGCACAGGCAGTCACAGGAGTACGTGATTACGGCGGGTTCAGTCGAGCAGATCGACTTGTAGTGACTGGAATAGGATTGGTATTGGCGGCTTTGCAGATTATCATTGGATGGTCAGATTGGGGCACATTACCCACGCCTCTCTCCCATGTTTCATTGAACCCAATGTCGGCAATTCTTCTGATTTCTGGTGCGGGTGGTGTCTGGACCTTTGGAAAGCGATTCATGCAAGCGAGAAATCGTATTACTGCGTTGGATTCGAGTGAACCATTACCACAGATGAACGACGAAAATGAGGAATGACAGCATTGTTGTTTTTTTCCGAAGTCTTATCCGGTAGGAGTTGTATTGATATCTCGATGTCCAGCGTTATCGAGTAAGAAAATCCCCCCCGGAGGTCAAGATGCATGAACAACCCCTTGCGAATAGACGCCTATGGCGTCATGCTCATAACCATGACAAAGGCACCGCTCGCGGGGGATGAGATGCGGGAGATGTCACGCCGGCGACCATTAAGCATCCTGCTTGTCTTGATTTTGGCCTTACCAATTCTTGCAATTCCGGGGGTCAATGCTCTTTCCGATGAGGGAGAAGGCTGGGCATTACAGGCTCAAGCAATCACTGCAAGTTTTGAGTCAAATGGAGAGAGTACCACCATATCTTGGCGTAGCATAGATGATACGAATTTCGCTGAGGATCTATGGGATGCCACTTTCCATGTCTATCGACATGATCAACCGATGGACCCAGGTGTGCTCTTTGGGATGACTCCGATAGCTTCCATCGATGCTTGTGATCAGATTGAAGTTCCTAATCCATTGAATTGTCTAGGTAGCAAACCCGATGGTAGCCATTCTGTGATATTCCAAGTTCCACCAGGTGTGAATGGTTCGTATTTCTATGCTGTCACCACGGAATTGGTGAATGGTACTGAGACAATGGAGTTGACTCATAATGCATCACATCTCTATGAACCAGTGTTGGAGGTCACCACAGCAGTCAGGTCTCCATATTACATTCAAGGTGAATTCGACCCCACCGCCAGCACGACCACTTTGAATTGGGTGAATTATAACATCATCAGCCCTGGAACCCTACCAGTCACAGGACCTGATGCTTATGAGATTCATATATGGCAACATGCCTTCAGAATCGACCGTTCTTTGGGAATGATGTTGATGAATGAAGTTCCAATCCTCACATTACCTGCAGAAACCAGTTCAGTTGAGATTGAGATTCCACCATCCACCAATCGCCAGGTGTATTATTCGGTGACTTATGTCATCAGTAATTGGACTGCCCCAAACAGTACGTATGAGGATTTCCGATTCCTTTCTAACAACAGTCTTGATGAACCCATCAAGGAGGATAACGTACCTGCGGAGGCAGTCACTGGCCCTGTGATGGCGTCTAACCGTGTCAAGGCAGAATTCTTTGGTGAAGAAAATCTGCAAGGGAATGGCTACACTCTCATCAGTTGGAATGATGTTCCTGGTGAAGCGAATGAATTCTATCGGGTCTGGATGGCAGGTTATGCATTCAACAACACATCAAGAAGCGATGTTCAGGTAATTGCCACCATCGGTGAAAATGTTGGAGAATTCAACTATTCTTTGCCACCTGGGCGATTAGGCAATGGATACTATTGTGTTAGTATCGTCGATGAATATGGAATCACAACTTCAGAATTGAAGAATACTGCCTGTGCCCAACCTATTTTTGAAGATACATTTGGACTCTGGATAGCCGAGCCAACAAATGTCTACGCAGAGTACCTAGGAGGGGGTAAGACCCGCGTTTCATGGACTGATCAAGTCGGTGCAGAGGGCGAGAGTTACAATATCTATCGGGCATCATATGAGGTGGTGGTGGTTGACCCAAATAACCCAGTACAATTCATTGTTGACGAAAACATGTTCTTCCTTGCCAATGTACCGGATGGTTTTGGCGAAATTGTGGTTGATGTTGCTGAGGAGGTATATCGTGAAAATTCATATTATTATGTCACATCTGAAGCAAGGTATGGTCACTTGAATGGAACATATGAATATCGTGGATTGAAGCAGAATTTCTATGGCCCTATCACCGAGGATACGGTATCTCCTCAAGTTCCAGCAATGACTGAATTGAAAATGTATGGTGAAACCGACCAAGTCATCTTGACGTGGTTGAATGATGAGGAAGAGTTTGATGAAGTGTATCAGATTTGGAGACATTCAGGAGACCCATTCGTAGATGAAGTCGGTGAATTGACATTCAAGACATCGATAACAGCAGAGAATGGATGGGAACTGGTGATAGACAATATCGCTGTTGGTATTTCCGATGATGACACTTTTATCAAAACCATCGACATTGCTGAAGGAGTTGAACGGAATGTTTGGTATGCTGTCTCCATTACTGATAGATTCGGTAATACCAATTTCGATGCTTGGAGCACCCCTGGAAAGAATGCATGGCAGGTACGTGAAGATGCAACCACTTCCACTGCTACGATTTTTATCGAGAATGATGATAGAGAAATAGTTGATTTAACCTTACAGAAAGGAAGTTATCGATTGTTGATCAACGTGAGTGAGGACCTTGAGGATGAACCTATGGTCAATATCTCAACGCCCGATCGTGTTTTCACTGTTGGAGATGGTGAGCAGACGCATCTGTTGTTCGACACTCCTTTGGACGATACGATAGGGAATACGTATTACTATGATTTTGAGATAACTGGAATCGATAAACATAATGTTTTGACAGTGGTGGTTACCATGACCGATTCGGTTGGTAATGGTGGCAATATCTCAGTCAGTGATTGGGAGATAGATTCGCAGGTGCCAAGCATTGTCTTCTATTCTCCTGGCGCTCCCAAGGACACTACATACATGGAGGGAGACTCCATTCTGATCAGTGGAGGAACTGATGATGATGTTGGAGTCAATGTGATTGAGATACGTTTCGTCACCGCCTCGAGTTCGGGTAGATGGATCGATATCACTGATGAATCAACTCTCAGTGAGGATGGCTGGGCTTTCTCCTACTCGGTTTCAGTCGCAGACTTCCCATACGGTATTGTTCGTGTAGAAATCCGGGCCACAGATATGGCCGGTAATCAGAACTCTGCTCAAGTTTCTTTCAATACAGACAGTTGTCATCATACTCAGAATGGAACTACGCGTTGTTTGAAGGAGGAATTACTTGCACCACCACCTGAAGCAGTCTTTGAGTCAATGGAATTGAGTGATGGCCCCTTCCTGTTTGTTTTCATCCTCTTAGGAATCAATCTCTTTGCAATCCTCATTGCAGCAATCACCCTGTTCACATCGTTATCTGCACCACGTAAGAAGGGTGATGAAGATGCTGGAGACGAATGGATGTCAGAGTTCATTGGAACTTCCGCTCAACCAGATATGGATGCAATCGCTGGAATCAAAGAGGAAGTTTCGATGGCGGATGATACGGCTGACGATGATGAAGAAGATGCAGACGACCCATTCGCTGTGAATGTACTCCAGCGTAAGGAGCGCCGCAAGAAAGGAACGGACCTCAAGCAGACTGTCAGTGGAGATGTCAGTGTCTTCGAACATGATGGTGATGACGATGACGACGACGGTGGAAAGAAGAAGCGTCGCTCAATCAAACGCAAGAAGTGAACGGAGGGGTTCTCATCAGCTCGGAAGTTGAGGATTTAGAAGCAGAATCTTTCAGTTTCCGTCCGATATTGGATCCTTTCAAGAATCCGTTGATGTGGTTGTTAGCGGCTATTCCAATTGCAGTATATTTTGAATATAGTGGCAGCCATCATTTGGCCTTCTTTGCATCTGCAGCAGCAGTCATGCCTCTGGCTTGGTTGATGGGCAAATCAACCGAAGAGATTGCATTGCGTACCAGTGAATCGATGGGTGGCTTACTCAATGCGACTTTCGGCAATGCTGTGGAGATGATAATCGCTGGATTGGCTCTCTATACAGCAGCAACTAATCCTGAACTTGTTGAGAACATGATTTTGGTGGTACAAGCTTCCTTGATTGGCTCCATCCTAGGTAATCTGTTATTGGTTCTAGGATTGGCATTTGTCTGGGGTGGTATCCATCACCCTAATCAGAAATTCAATTCACAGGTTTCACAGACCAATGGCTCTCTATTGCTGTTGGCTTTGATAGGATTAGTCGTACCTGCTGCCTTTGCAGCAGCAAACAAATCTGCCTCAGAACAAGCCATTGTCGACCTTTCACGATGGACCGCATTGGTGCTTCTTGGCATCTATGGTTTGAATCTTCTATTCCAGTTACGAACCCATACCGAACTCTACGCTACCGATGCACAGCATGATGAAGTGGTAGAACTCAGTAAAAAGCAAGCCATCACGATGTTGCTAATCGCTACATTGTTTGTTGCATGGATGGCGCATATCCTCGTTGCTTCTATTGAATTTGCAGCCGAGGAATTCGGAATTCCACATCTTTTCATCGGCGTCATCCTATTGCCATTGTTTGGAAATGCTGCAGAACATATGACAGCAGTCACTGTGGCCAAGAAGGACAAGATGGATCTCTCTATCGGGATAGCGGTCGGTTCCAGTATCCAGATCGCATTACTTGTTGCTCCTTTGATGGTCTTGTTAGGCTGGGCATTCGGGATAGGCATGAGTCTACAATTCGGTCTTTTTGAAACGGTGGTTTGTCTGGTTGCCGTGTTGATTACCAACTTCATCGTGCAGGATGGAGAATCCAATTGGCTGGAGGGTGTCATGTTACTGGGGACCTACATCATTATTGCAATCTCATTCCTATACATGTGATTCATTCCAGCCCATCATAATATACGGATACTGCTGCATCGAGTTCTTCGATTGCCTTGCTTTCATCGATACTGATAGTCTTCCCATCTCTGCGGAGCATTCTTCCATCTACCACCATGTCGAGACAATCTGCTCCAGAGAAGATTAAATTCGAGAGGTGTCGGTTTGACGATGCACCGAGGGGGTGCATCCTGATATCATCAAGATTCCAAGCAGCCCAGTCCCTGCTCCCTTTGCTGGCGATGGCGAAGACTTCCTTTGCTGGCAGCATGGTTGGGTCCCAGTGGTCATGTCTCTGGACTAGACTGGCGAGTTTTGCCTCTGCCCGCATATCGAGGCCGTTCCCACTGCTACCGCCTCCATCAGTCCCAATTCTCAAGTCGATACCGGCCTCTTTCACTGCCGACCAGGACATGGTTCCACCACAGGCCAGTTTCATGTTTGATGATGGACAATGAACAGCCTTCACTCCGCGTTCTGCCATCATCGCATATTCGCTCTTCTTCACCCATGATGAATGAGCACAGATGGTCCCCGGACTGAGGAAATCAATTGAATCAAGATATTCAAAGGGATAGTATCCTGTCTTGGCTTTGCAATCAGCAACTTCCTTGCGGGTTTCGCTGACGTGAATGTGACACACAGCATCGTGTTTTGCCGCTAAATCTCTTGCCTGTTCCAAAGTTTCCTGAGTACACAAGTAGATTGAATGAGTGGCGATGGCATAGTCGATTCGAGAATGAGAGCCATTGTTCGCCAGCAATCCATCCAATTCATTCAATGCCGAGTCTGCATCTGGATGAGATGGTAAGGCCCAATCTGAAACGGGCCCTCCAATGAGCCCTCTTAATCCTGCATCATCTAGTACAGCAGCAGTGGTTGCAGGATAGAAGTACATGTCAGCACAGAATGAGGAACCGGTGCGAATCAATTCAGCAGCTCCCGCGTATGAACCCGCTTCAACCATCTTAACCGAGATGCGTTTCTCAGTCGGGAATATGGCCTTCTCTAACCATTCTTTGAGAGGATATCCATCGCTGAAATCTCTTGCATTCAACTGCATTGCAAGATGTGTATGCCAGTTCTGGAAGGTACGGGTCAGTAGACGTGAAGAGCCATCAATATCCTCCTGAACATCTTCATCGCCCTTGGATAACGACCAATTTCCATCCGGATGGATCAGGAAATCGCCATGGTGAGTCTTCTGGTCGTCGTCGATGAGAATAGTGTTGCGATATCGCATAGCCATATCGTCGACCATACCCCGTGGACAGGGCCATATGGGATGTGGCTTTCGGAATATTGGAGCCACAGGGGAAGTTGAGCACTGGACTGAGAATAACGCTCAGTACGGTCCATCCAACAACATCATGCATCGAAGGAAGTGCGATGCTAAACTGTGGTGCAACATCCAGCGACAAGAGCCACAGGGGAAACTCGAATTCCCGACCTCGTGATTACGAATCACGCGCTCTACCAACTAAGCTACAGTGGCGATGCTTCACCCACCTGAAAGCCTGAGATAAGCACATCGGCAATCAAGATTCTTCGATTCCATGCATGATAATCTCGACATCGAAACGTAATGCATTATTGGCTAATGCAGCCAATACTGGCAGGCTTTCGCCTGAAAGGAAACTCATGCAGGCCCCTCCTCCTGTGGAGACATGCCCCATCTTGCTGGCAATGCCCATTTGAGATACCAAGGTGGCGGTATGTCCCCCGCCCATGATAGTATAGGCTTTTGATTCTGAGCAAGCGTTCAACATCTCGACTGTTCCGAAAGCGAAATCTTCCATCTCGAACACTCCAGCGGGACCGTTCAGTATTACGGTTCCAGCCTCCTTGATTGCCTTGGACAATTTCAGCGTGGACATCACTCCAAGATCAAGCAGTGGCGCTTCGATTGGCAATTCTCCAATAGCGGTATCAACTCTGTTTCCACCAATATTCGCAGCAAGGTCATCTGGCATGATTATCTGTTCTCCATGGTCTGCAAGTAGAATGTTTGCCATCTCGACCACATCATCCCAGGAATCGCCCAATTCATTACGCAGGAATTCAGTACTGGGGCCACCGATATCGATGCCACTGCATATCAGGAACAGGTTTGCAACCCCGCCAATGACCCATATTTGATCACAGATTCCACCTCGCAACATATTGTCCGCGACCTTGATGGAATCATCGACCTTGATGCCGCCAAGAACAGCGATACATGGGCGTTCCGGATTTTCACTGACCCTTTGCAATGCTCGGATTTCTTTACTCATCAATTCTCCAGCCACACAGGGTATGACATTGGTGAATCCCGTAGTGGATGGAGTACTCCGGTGGGCACAGGCGAAAGCGTCGTTGACAAATACGTCAACAACCCCAGATAGAGTTGAAACAATATTGCTTTCGCTCAATTTCTCATAACTGGCTTTATTCATGGAAATCTCTTCTTCATCCATCCTCACATTGTTGAGCATGAGCATCTCTCCGATTTCAAGAGATTCGATTGCGGCAAGTGCCTTCTCTCCATGGATGTCATTCACCCAATTCACTTTCTTCCCAATTAGTCTACCCAGTTCTCGTGCGTGCCCTAGAGTTCCAGTGAAGTCTGATTTGCCTGGTCTGCTCTGGTGAGTCATGATGACTACCTTGCTTTTGGATAATTTTCGTAATGTGGGTAGAATCATCCGAATTCTTGTATTATCGAGGAAGGATTTTGTCTCTGGATGAAGAGGTGAATTGATGTCTGTTCTTAGAAGGACAGTTTTGCCCTCTAACTTAACCTCGTCCAGCGTGACGACTCTTGCCATCAGACCCTCGCGGACAACTGATGGTTTTCAGTGGTTCCCCTCCATTTCAATGAGTGTGAATACACTTGCAGGGATTCGCGTAGGCCCGCAGGTCTGCAAATCGCGGTCTTGAATGGTTCAGTGATGGCAGATTATAGGTGATGAGTCGAGCCGTTGCGCGTTCCATGGCGCGCGAAGACGATTCCAAGGGAATCTCAGGTGCTCGCAAACGTGCCAGCACCGCCACCAGTTCATTTGGAGTGAGCAAACGCGAGGGGCATGATTCGTCCAAGTATTATTCGGGTCGCATGTATGATGATCAAAGACAGGAATCAGATACAGGAATGGCGAACCCATTACCAGCAGACCGTGAGAATCACATCATCTGTGGCGACAGCAGAAGCATCGATATTCCTGATAACACGGTTCATTTGATGGTCACCTCTCCTCCTTATAATGCGGCCAAGGAGTATGATGACGACTTGACTCTTAAGGAGTATCTAGGGCTGTTGAGAGACGTATTCGAGGAGTGTTACAGGGTTTTGGTACCGGGAGGCCGGGCAGTGATCAATGTGGCTAATCTAGGCAGGAAACCCTACATTCCCTTGTCAAGCCACATCAATATCATCATGCAGGAAATCGGTTTCCTGATGCGCGGTGAGATTATCTGGGACAAGGCAGCAAGCGCAGGTTCCTCCTGTGCATGGGGTTCGTTCAAGAGTGCCAGCAATCCATGTCTCAGAGATATTCATGAATACATTCTTGTTTACAGCAAAGGGGAATACAAACTTCCTCGCAGTCCAGAGGACAAGGAGAACGGCAGGGTGGACACCATTGTCAAGGAGGAATTCATCCAACAAACCAAGTCGATATGGTCATTCAATACCGAGTCAGCAAAGCGAGTAAAGCATCCTGCCCCCTTTCCAGTGGAACTGCCGCGCCGTTGCATCGAGATGTACAGCTTTGCGGGCGATGTCGTTCTCGACCCATTTCTCGGTTCTGGGAGTACGGCTATCGCTGCAATCCGAACCGGTCGAAGATATGTTGGTGTTGACATTTCTCAGGAGTATTGTGAGATAGCCAAGTCAAGGATTGATGCCGAAGTTCTTGAACTCAAGGCATGAGATTCCGCGCAGTATTCATCATAGCCCCGCCCCTGCACCTACTGATGACCTGGTCCGAGAGCGACTTGAGCGGCCATGAAGGCGAAGACTGGAGAGTCCCGGTTTCTGAACTGGTTTCTCGTCAGGAGGCCATGGCTCAAGCCCTCAGGGAAGAAGGTCTGGCAGGCGCTTTAATCCAGAATCCCGTTGATCTCTACTATTTTGCCGGTGGACGCCAAAATGCTTCCATGTTCATTTCCGCATATGAAGATGTCACCCCAGTTCAATATGTGCGCCGCTCCTTGAGGAGGGCTAAATGGGAGGCTGGTGCGGATGATGCTCCGCACGAGGTAGTCTCTTTTCCACGCATGAAGGAGTTTTCAGATGTTCTTGGCTGTACTCCGGCGTTGCAACATGGTGTGATTCCTTCTTCCTTTGCTTCGAAGTTTGCTTCAATCCTTGGCGATGGCGGCGACTGTACCAGATTGCTGCATATGTTGAGAGAGGATAAATCCACATGGGAGGTGGAAATGATGCGCTGTGCTGCTGATACCCAGTTACAGATGTTCAATGCCATTGCAGAGCAAGGTGGAGAGGGGATGAGTGAACTTGAACTGGTGGCGATCGCCGAGGCGATATCACGAGAAGCAGGTTTCGCTGGCAACATCAATCTGCGCAGATTCCCGATGCAATGCGACCGAGGAGTGATCGTCTCAGGCGGGTCCGGTGGAATACCATCTTTCTTCGATGCTGCTGTTGGCGGTACGGGGCCATATCCAGGAGCAGGCATGGGTTCTGGATTCTCAAGAGTCAAGGCAGGAGAGCCGGTATTGGTTGATCTTCTGCATAGCCACAGAGGATATCTTGCCGACATGACCAGAATGTTTGTTGCCGGTTCGTTATCTGAGCATTGGATGTCCAGACTTGAAGATATGTTGGCGGTCAAGGATATGGTTGTCGATGAACTCAGTGCAGGCGCAACCTGTGCACAGGCTTGGGTGAAAGGTTCAGAATTAGCGGCCGAGTTGGGACATGCCGAACATCTGATGGGAATGCAGCCTGACCAGAGCAGATTCCTTGGTCATTCAATAGGTCTTGAATTAGATGAGAGTCCAGTGGTGGCTGCGGGTTTCGATAGACCTCTGATACCTGGTAATACCATGGCCATAGAACCCAAGGCAGTATATTCTGAAGGTAGTATTGGCAGCGAGGACACTTGGGTGATGACTGAAGCAGGCCTTGAGCCTATCACGGCCGATGGGGCCTTCCCATGGTTGCATCAATGGTGAGCCATTCTTTGAGCCATCTTCATTGAGGTGAAGGTCTCCGCCCGAATCATGGCGAAACCATGGTCGACCAGTCACATCGGCTTTCTTGCTTCCGAATTCACCGATCTTCGTATTTCTGCTGAGGTCAAGGAGAAGTTGGTCAAGTTGATGTTGGCCGAGTTGGATAGACTTGTACCTGCCATGGAAAATGATACTCTGTCCAATGATCCTGAGCGCAAGACTCTCGATGACCCACAGCGCACGAGATTGAATTATAATCGTACTCGCGAGTTGATGATTGAACGCATCTCTAAACTTGAATCAGTCGGGTCTGCTGCTGTGCAGAGGGGAATTGATGATCTTGAGACATTCCTTTCGACAACGGTTAGAGCAGCATCAGAAGCCGCAGCAGTTGACAGGGTGGGTACGATCAAACCACGCCATCTCGACAAGGTGGTAAGACTGCAGAGTCACGGTGTTGATATTGCTGCAGCAGTTGATGCAAAGTTGACAATGGAAGCGGAGGCCGATCCTTTGGCTGATGCAATGTCGGGAGTGGGGCAGAGTATCTTGACTGCAACCAGCCTGCGTAGAATGGCAAAAGATTTCGCAGGAATGCCAGTCACTGATGCAGCCATCCATGAACTGTTGGAATTGTATTATGATGTGGTCGATCAGACTGAAGCGGGGATACGTCAGTCGATTGTTCTTGGAAACAGCGCTGAAGGTTTCATTGAGAGATTGTCTGAGATGAAGTCATTGATGATGTTGGGCTGGATGAAGAGGATGCTGAAACGCAGTGCTGAATTTGCAGAACAAAGGGGATACAAGCGCATCGATATCGAACAGATAGTGCATCTTGATCCGTTTGACTTGTGAAGTCGTCTGAATTACAAGTACAAGCATTCATATCAAGCGACTATATCGTCGTATCAAGGAGAGATTTTCATGAGCAATATGATAGGAAAAGCAGCACCAGAATGGTCTGCCACGGTTTATGCAAACGGTGAGAAGAGAGAAATGAGCAGCGACGAATTTTCAGGGAAGTGGTACCTCATTTACTGGTACCCCCTCGATTTCACATTCATCTGCCCAACCGAAATCGTTGGATTTGAAAGTCTGAAAGAAGAGTTTGAGGATGATGGTATCACAGTCATCGGTTGTTCAACTGATTCTTGGTTCAGCCATAACGCTTGGTTTGCAGATAATGACATATTCCCACAGGGAGTCACTCATCCAGTTCTAGCAGATACCACACACAGTGTAACACGTGCATTCGGGATGATGAATGAAGCGGTTGGAGTCGGTTTCAGGGGAACAGTTCTTGTCGATGGTGACGGGAATGTCCAGATGTATAGTATCAATGGAATGGATGCAGGACGCAGCCCAAATGAGATACTGCGAACTTGTCAGGCTACTCAAGCCGGTGGGCTCTGTGGGGCAGACTGGAAGAAGGGCGACAATTACGTCGCTTGAACTAGAGGGGATGTTTCCATCGAAATCCTCGATGGCAGTACTTGGCAGGATTTCCTGTCAGGGGGAACAATTGTCTTGATGCTTGGTAAGACCACTTGTGTTGCTTGCAATAAGTGGACTGAGGAACTCGATGCTTGGGATTCTCCATATGAAGGAGTCAAGGTAGCGAAGATTCTTCTCGATCAGCCTGGTCTCGGTCGTTTCAAAATCGCTCAACCATGGGTTTCTCAAGTTGATATGCTTCCATTCAATGTAATTTTCATTGATGGTGAAGTTGTAAAACAATGGGCAGGCGGGGGCATTTCTCGCCTTGAAAATCGCTTGCAGCGTTTCATGAGTTGATGGCCCTTGTCCAGCGATTGGCTGCTGGAACCCCCATCACTTCGAGGTGTACCTTGTCAATGCCTTTCTTCTTCATCAACTCGTTTCGCAGTGACTCAAGGTCGACCAAACAACATGGGCACTGCGGTCTTGCAGGTTGAATCGCTATTCTGAGCAATCCATCTTCTAAATCAGCACCGATGACTTCCATCTTCTCTGCACCGTGTGGCTCCGGCCATGAGTCAAGAACTGAAGCGGCTTGTCGAAGAGCAGCCTTTCGCTTTCTCTCACTCATGCTCCCGCCATCAAGATTCATCGTTTGATTGCTCCGCTTCTTCGACCGTCAATTTGCGTAGACTTCCTTCTGCTTCTTCCAATTCCTTGCTACATTCGCTCAGCAGTTTTCTGCCCTCTTCAAAGAGGGCCAATGTCTCATCAAGTTCACTTTCACCTGCGTCCAAAATACGTACTATCTCTTCCAGTCTTTCCATTCTCTCTCTGTAGTTCATCTCAATCTTTCTCCATCGGTTTGACGGCGAGGTCGCCATCGTGGAATGTCAAACTTAGGCTTGCTGCCTTTGCAGCTACATCTTTGCTTCTGACTAATTTGCCATCAGCGCCCTTCACAAGGCTCCATCCGCGTTTGAGCACGGCATCGGGGTCAGTCAACTGTAATACCGCCCTACATCTCTCGACTCTTCTCCTTTCATGCTGCAAGCGAGCATCAGCAGAGCGGGTCAAGGAATTCTTCAGCATCAACAGGGATTGTCGTGCTTTGCCAAGACCGATGAGAGGAGCAGACCTGAGTCTAGCAGCCAATGCTGCCAGTCTTTCCTTGCGTCTGGATAACCATCGATTCAACGCAGCCCCGATACGGTCAGTGAATTCGTCAAGGAACAAGTCGTGGTCACCTCGTATTGGAATCACCATCTCCATAGCATGGGTGGGAGTTGCAGCCCTGTGGTCGGCGACCAGATCACTGACCAAATGGTCGGATTCATGACCGACTGCAGAAACGATTGGAACAGGACTCTCTAGTATGGCTTCGATTATTGGTTCTAGATTGAATGACCACAGGTCCTCTGGACTTCCTCCACCTCTGCCTACAACAACCACATCTGGTTGCAGGCAATACGCTGCTCGCAAGGCTCTGGGAAGCATCGAATGGGAATCCCTACCCTGAACCACGGTCTCAATGACTGTGCATCGGATATCCGGCCAACGTTCATCTCTGATTCGCAGCATATCGGCCAGTGCAGCAGAACCAGCCCCTGTCACGATGACGACATGTCTTGGAATGAATGGTAATGGTCGTTGCAAACGCTCGAGGTCGCCATTCAGCCTTAGTTTCTCGATGAGTTTGCGTTTCACCTCTTCCAGTAAGCCGATGGTGGACAGTGGTTTGAGTTGTTCAACCTGCATCTGTAATCGCCCTTGGGGGGGATAGAGGTCGACCGAGGCGATGACCACGACCTGCATTCCATCTGCGAGGTCATTTGGAAAATACTGCGCCTTGCTCCTCCATGCGACACAGTCAAGTTTGCCATCATCATCCTTGAGTGAGAAGTAGGCGTGACCGCTTGCAGCGACCTTGTATTGAGTCAATTCTCCCTGTACAGCGACCGACTTGACATCCGAATTGCGTAGGATGTCGCGCAGATGGTGGGCGAGGTCGCCGACCTGCCAGGTTTCGCTCATCGGCCATGGACCGGTGTCAGGGGTTCATCAACCCCGCGTTATGCTGTGGTTCCGAAAGATGAGGCCACCCAAAGCCCAATTCCGTAGGCCAAGATGGTGCTGACGATACCCACAGTAAGTGCTGGGGTGAACTCCCAGCCGCGCCTCAACAGAATGGGCAGGATGATGAATAGAACCAACGAAGGCAACACCAGCCAGAGTACTGATTCCGAGAATGCAGCGATTTTCTCCGTATCTCCAGTATCTTTGTACAACCATATCATCGCCATGATGCTGGTGACCGGTATCGAGATGACCAATGCGCCCAATAAGGTCGTCTTCTTAGCCAATTCACTCGCTCCTACCACTATCGCTCCGCTGAGGACTCCTTTTCCTACCAGTTGTAGCCAAACCATACCTCCGACTCCATGAGTGGGCGTTCAATGTTGCCGCTGAAGCGAACAGGTCAAGTCCATCTTCTGATACGCCGATACATGGTCAAGCGCTTGATTCGACGAATCTCCTTCACCGGTGGCATCGTGTTGCTGGTGCTATGTCAGTTGAATTTCTCATGGGTCGAGGATACTGATGTGTTTCCCAATGCAGACAGTGCAGACAAGGGAGAAGGCCATTTCGGGGTAGCACAGGACCCATGGCAATGGTCAACCACTCAGAACTGGGAGAATGGAGACAGTGAGATTATCTTTAGCAGTGCACGGGCCTGTGGGCATCCAAGTATGCAGGTTGATGTGACAACAACAGAGAGTTGGGAGAGTGCACGATTTAACCTTGGAAATGGTTCTTGTGAAGATGTGGCCAGTGGGGGTCAGAAGGCAGGATATGGAATATGGGGAGCATTGATGCTTTCTTTTGGCGCTAGTTTCATGGGTTATGTCGGAGGAAGAAAAGCGATTCGTGCAAGTAATTTCCTTGTGGTTTTGATGGCCATCTCAATCCTTCTTTGGTGGTACCTGACCTATCCTTTTGAACAGAGTTATCCAGAGGTTGATCCTTTGGAAGGGGATGGCAGGACGATGTGGTTGGAAATGGAACTCAGTACAGGTTTCTGGATGGCAGTAGGAGGAGCAGGTCTGCTCTTCCTCAACGTATTGTTGATGGGTCCGCGAAAATATCACTAATCAGCGGTTTCGCAGTCTGGCAAGCCAACCACGGCGCCAAAAATAGAGTAGCATGAACAAACAGAAGGCACCCATCAGACCGATAATCTGCCACAGGTCGAGAAATCCTTTACCGGCTTCAAATGCCTCAACATTCATCCCAAAGATACCAGCAATCAATGTGAGTGGAAGCATGATTGCACCTATGATGGTCAGTGTGGTCATCACCTCAGTCAACTGTGCGTTTGATTCAGCCAATTTCAGGTTCACGTGTGAGAGATAGGTGTCGCGGGTACTGGTTGCTCCTGCTGAGTAATTGCTTGCCCGCTTCACTAAGGTGGTGGTCATCTGTTGTAGGTCGACGAACAATCTCATCGCATCCTTGGAAACCATGCGTTCTCCAGGTTTCAACATCTTGAGGAGAGCCGACTGCAATGATTCAATCGATTTCGAGGCTTCACGTAGGTGTTTCTTCAGTTCGTGCAGGCTTTCAAGCAGATTGTCATATTTCTTTGCGGGGTCGAAGACTCTGTACTCCAATTCGTCTAGTTCATCCGAATACTCGTTGAGAATAGGAACCCAATCGTCAGCGATGGCATCGAGTATCTCGTAAAGCAGGTAATCTGTTCCGAGGTCCAATTCCTCATTTTCTGCTCTTTTGAATCTGGTTGCGAACGAACTCACAGCAGGGATCTTAGTGTGTCGAACAGTGATCAATAAATTTTCAATCTCAAGAATTACGATTGGTTCAGTATCCAATCTATTGTCAGCATCTCTTGCCTTTACCACAATCAAGTTGTGGCTATCAAATCCTTGAACCGTGTTTGCAGCATCCCCGAAACAATCCTCAACTGCCAATTCATCAATCCCGAGGTCGAGAAGGAATTGGCGAATCTTCTCATTCGGTTTCAGAATATCCAGCCATGCACACTTCGATTCCTTCGCTAATTCAGTCACGTTCTCCAATGTTGTCTGGTCACTGGCCAAACGCCCGGACTCTCGGGTATGGAATCGCAACTCAACCATGGCCGGCCGTCGCCATCATTCATTCAAATGCTTCGATAATCAGAGATTTCACCTTATTCCGATTTCCGCCTTTCAGTACTACGATTATGGCGTTCTTCCACTTCAGACAATTTTGAGACAATCTTCTTGCGAATCGCCCAAATGATGAGCGCGACTGCAGCCAGGTTGAAGGCGAAAAGGCCCCATTCCACGGCCCCCCAGTCAGCGATGCCCATGCACACTGGAGGGGGCTTGTAGACTTCACAATGGCGGAGTTAAGTCTACAGATGTTTCACCAATTGGGATTCCAATACAGGATAAACGAGCACATTGTTCGACAAGATATTCGTCCAGACCTGATGGCAGTGGGTCAGTCAAGGGGACTTCTCCTTCCAACAGTTTCACCATACAGGTTCCACATGTTCCTGATGTGCAATTTGTGGGAATTTTCACGCCTGCTTCTTCTGCCAATTCAATCAAAGTTGATTTCATATCAACATGAGCGCTTCCTAACAACAGATTTCCTTTGAAGAATCGGACCACGAATGGCACTTGAAACCCTCATCGATCTTCGTATCGTGTCCAACGTCCAGTCTGTTTGTTGAAATACAGGCCTGCTTTCTTCATCCACTTGTTGAATTTAGTTGCACCAGCACCGGTTCTGAGAATGAAATCCTCTCTGTCTTCTTGAGCTTGAATGTAACCTTTTGCGGCGAGAGTCTGGTCAATCCAGTCATTGATAGACATCAGCCCACCAGAGAGGCTGCTGGCCTCAGTTGCTGCTGCCATCTGGTCTGCGGTCGCTCCAGTTTTCTCCATATCCTTGATGATTAATTCGCTGACAGTAGTGAAATCCTTGCTCGCAGGTTTTGCTGGAACTGCTTCTCGCGGCGCTTTTTCCTCATCGATAACGATAGTTGAGCCATTCTCTAGCCGTGCATCAACAACATCGCAAAGTGGTGATGTGAATGCAGTATCACATTCCCAGCAGATGAAAGACCAACTCTCAGTGTCCTCGACATTTCGGCTCGACCGAGGGTCCATCTCCTCGCCACATTCGTTACAGGAATGGAGAACCAGTGCTGGGACCACGACGCGTCGGAAATCGACGATATCCTGTGGAGTACCTTCGAGTTCTAGCATCTCGTGATCACGAGCAGCTTCCAATCCTCGAGTCTCAAGTTGGTCGCGAATCTTTACCTTCTGGTCATCTTTTGATTCATCGTGCATGTTGTTCTCCAACTTGACAATCAACTCAACTGTTTTGCCAAGTCTATTCATAACCAACTTCTGTGCTCTGAATGCATCAACTTTCGCCATCTTCAATCGGTCTTTCTGTTCGGCTAACTCAGCCAGAATATCCTTTTGTTCACGGCGGAACTTCTGTTCCTCAATCTTGCTCTTCTTCTTTCGTTCTGGAGCCAAGACCTTTGAGAGATAACGCTCCTTACCATGGGTCTGCGGACCAGCCTTGATGATTGAAATAACACCCTCAGCGATATCGCCCTTGAGGGCGTAGTTATCGATCAATTTCTGTTTATCGATCTTCTTCAGGTCACCAATTTTCAATCCAGCATCTGCTAGATGCATGGCTGTAGTTTCGTCAATACCTCTGCGGAGCAGAGCGAGATAGGTGTCCTTCTTTGCCATGAATCCCACCGGGGCGATTCCATCGGAGGGGGGGGGCCTATGTGAACCCCCCGTTCAACCACCTTTGCCATCTTTCAAGGCATGAAGTTCTTGTAACCATCCAGCTAGAGCAAGCCAGAAATATAAATCAAGTTGTTCAGGTCTTGCATCCAACCAACCCAAAGGCAGCCCTTCTCTTTGTGGAGATGCAATCAATTTCTTTGCCACATCACGGTATCCTGAGGCGTGCCATCCTTTGACCCGGGCGATTCGTTTCGGTGCTTGCATCAAGCGATTTCTCATTTTCTTGCGTCGCTCTTCAAAAGCGGTGGAGACGATTAGTCTAGCAAGGCGTTTGTCAGGTTCAGGAATTTCAGCCCCCATCTCCTTGAATGGGTCGTGAGGTTCCAATTTTACCAGCCTACTGTGGATGCTTGGCTGTGGTTTGAATGCCTGAGGCCCAACCTTGAGGTCCATCTGGGTAGTCCATTCCATAGCGACAGTCATTCCAAGTGAACCCCTGCTCGCAATCCCTGCGTTCATTGAAAGGCGTATTGCAAATTCTTCCTGAAGTAATATGACGATACGCTCTAAGCCAAAATATTGACGTTGATGTTGAGACAACTTTTCTATTAATGGACTTGAGATCTGATATGGAATATTGGCAACTACCGCACTGAGGTCGAGGGGTAATTTCGCCTTCAATGCATCACCTTCGATAAGAGTCAGGTTCTCGTGCTGTATGGAATCACGAAGATGTTCACAAGCGATTGGATCTATCTCGATGGCAGTGACTTTTGCCCCTGTGGCCAACAAGCGTTGAGTCAAGACTCCTGGGCCTGGGCCCACTTCCAATACATGGTCTTCAGAACCGAGTCCGGCCAGTTCTATCGTTCTCTCAAGGATTGAATCTTCTATCAGAAAGTGCTGCCCTAGTTCCTTGTCTGCAACTCTTCTCAAGAGAAGAGATTCGACCAACTCAGTGGTCTTTTGAAGGTGCACCTTCATTCCTCCTGTCGCAGGAGAAGATCCACCAGTCGTGGTTCGAGTTTCTTGTCAGAAATTTCTTCAGCCATTCGTTCGGCTAGGAGTTCAGCACTGTTGATTCCACATGCTTCATCAAGAGCAGCAAGGTCACTCCACCCTTTTCTGCCACGAGCTTCTACCATCTCTCTTGCTTTGCGTGGTCCAACACCTTGCAAGAGTTCGAATGCGTGCATCTTCAATGATAGATTCCCTGCGCGGTTGTAGAATGAAAGGTAGGCTTCAGGAAGGTCCTTGATGACTTCAGCAATAACTTCAGCAATATCGCTCTGTGCGCGATTGGGCATATCTCGAAAACGAGTCAATCCCAATGGTTCAGCAACGATTTCTCGCTTACTCAGATCAGCACCGAAGTAGACTCTTGAGCCCACATCTTGATTGGCAACACCAGGACGTTCCCTCAGACGAACGAGATGCAATCTGTTCTCTGTTAGTGCAAACATGACTCCGCTACCGGAATGGTCGAGAACACGCGCCCACTCTTCATTCTCAAGCGGATCGACATCGTCGCGAGCAGGTCCATTTCGTCGTGGCTGCATCACATTCCCCTCTGGGAGTAAGTATTGTTCATTCGATGCCCACATGCTTGCGAACGATGTCTATCATCAGTTCGATTTCTGAAGCATCAACGGCTATTCGTCTACTGGCAAGAACTGCTCTGACATCTTCAGGATGAACTGGCATCACTTCTGCCAATTTCGCAGCAAGTTCAGGGTATTTAGCGAGTTTTTCGATTTCAAGGAATTCAGTGACCATGTCCTTGAACACTTTACTGTCGGTCTTGTATCCATTTCGGGAATCGCTGGCTGCCCACTCCGCATGTTGTAGAGCCAACTTCTGTTCGTAAGTCAAGAAACCTCTCCGCTCTTGAGTATCGATCAAGGTCTCTCGTACGGTCTCAAAATCAAGGTACGTGTCGTCAGTCATTGAATCACCTCATTCGATTGGTCGTAGATGTTCGGCTCTCGCCACGACTGTCTTTCGCATATTTCCATCCTTGAGTTCCACAACCCAAGCTCGGCCTTGTTGACCGGCGATGCGCCCACTTCGGCCATTGAATCTGCGGTGTGGCATACCTTTCTGTTCGCCTCCATCAAGAACCACAGCAACGCGGTCTCCTTCGCTGTACTGATGCATCACTCGTGCGATATTCAGTCTACCTCGCTCAGTTTTGCTACGCTTGAGGATATAGCGAGTTCCTTGGCGTTGACCCTTGCTTCTCTTCATGGTTGCCACCCCTTATGCTCTCTTGAGCAGCCCGCCGACCTGCCCGACCCATTTAAGCGCGCCGATGCGCCGTAGGCGAACATGAAAACCATCAATCCGCATGGATATCTGCGACATCCAACCATTGTACATGACATTGGGCATCAAGAAGGCCGGAAACACTGGGTACGGTTCTGCCATCATCTCCGTGCACGGTCTCTTTGACATAAGTTCCAGATTCACAGCGTAGGTCAACCTCAACTTGTGGAACTCCATCAATCATTTTGACCTTGATGTTTGAAACTTCCATGACCTTTCGCTCACGAATCTTGTCAGCACGTCTGTGAGCGACACGTTTGGGTGTTCTTTGTTTGAGAGTCACCCCTTCCATACCCTCGAGGAGGGCTGTGATTGAAGCAGCATCATGAGAAGTAGTTCCGGCATCATTCAAGCGTTCAATCAGAACTGCTTTGGTCCCACTCTTCTTGAGCCCTTTCTCACTGCAGAGAGATTCTAGTTCGCTTTTCTTCAGAGCATTGAGGTCTTCACTGCCTTCCTCATCGCTCTTCGCCTTCACCTGGAAACAGATACGATATGATTTTTCAGCGGGAGTCTCCTTTACCCTCACCACTTCAGAACGCTGCGAATCACGCATCGCATGAACCTCAATCCTCCCTTCCGAATTGTCATTGATTGTGGCCATCACCTCATTCATGTCCACCTTTCTTCTTAGTGGATTCTTCAATTCAATGACGAATGGCCTACCGCGACCCATGCACCTGACATCAATATCTTCTCTTCCCATTCCATGGAAAGCGTGGTCATGAGAATCGTAAATACTCAACAAAGGGTCTCCAACCAGAGATTGTATTGAGTGTTGATATTGCTGACCAGTATTGTCGCATTTCTTGCATCCGCGTCCCTTACAGGAACGGCACGGCCATCTGGTTTGGGGGATTCCCCTTTCGTGTTTGAGATATCTTCCATAGATGTAATGGCTGCGAACATCAAGACTCACATTTAGGGTGAGCAGGTCGATGAGTGCCATTATCTCGGGCTTTTCATTGACCAGTTTAATATCAGAATCCATTTCTTTGAGATTCTTCGTGATTTCATCCATCAAGCATGATTTCAGTGGCGCAGAGCCTGATGCCCCGAAACGCTTGCGAAGATGGTCTTCATTCTCGGTCTGATCCTTTGGAAATTGAGCACCGAGTTGTAACCTGTCGAATTCGTGTCCTTTGAGACCTTCTAGGATGATGGTGGCTAGCACTTTTGCTTCTGCGAATAGATTTTCGCAGAATGGACACCACTGTTCTTTTTCTCTAGCATCGGCCATGTCATTGTCTCGCTCTATCACTTGTTGGCGAAGTGAAGTTCCAATCTCCACAAGTTCTCGGCCAATGGTCGAGCGCCCACCAAGGCGACCAAGACAGTGGTCACAGATTCCTATTCTTACTAGATGCTTGAGACCGTCAGGGGCTGGTGCAGGAGGGATTTCTTGCAGGTGAGTGTTGAGTTGAGCAAACTCTTCTTCAGCATCCGGTTCCTCCATCTCTACTGTCAGGTCGCTCCATAGATCGAGATCAGTGCTTCCGAAACCACCACTGGCATATTTCTGCCAATCATCATCGGCTTCTTCTTCGGTCATCTTCTTCACCAGAGGGTAGTCCTGTGGGGGGAACGAACAATCCACGATTCGGATTCCAGAGATATATGAGCAGGAAAATCCCTGTGCCCGTATCGCCCCTAAGGACGGTTCACGGGCATGGCTATCCCTCAAGAACCTACTCTTCTTCAGATTGCTCGGATTTAGCAACTAGGCCAAGGGCAGCGGTGGTCAGAACCATGCTCGCTAACAATGACAACAGAATCATCATGGCACTGAACAGCCCAAACGAGGAGAACAAGCCCATTGGAGAGAGGGAAATGATGAGGAAACCGGTGGCATCACTGGCGGCACTTCCCACTAATGCCAACCCACTTGCTCCACCTACGGCCAATAATGAAGCACGCTTATCGGCGCCTTTGAAACGCTCTTCCCGATATCGTTCAGTGACATGAATGCAATAATCGATACCAACTCCTAGAGAGATGGCAGCGATAGCTACGGTGACAAGATTCAGGCTGTATCCAAATAGATAGACCAGGCCATATAACCAGACAACCACCAAAAGGATTGGAATGGTTGTCAACAGGGCCTGTGATAGTGAACGGAATCCCCACCAAAGTACACCGATGACGAAGATGATTCCCAGCAAGAGACTAGATTGCATCTCATTTTGCATCGAACTTGCAGCGACAAAACGAGTGATTGGGCGTTCAGTCCACATCACCCAAGAGACAGGTTCCTCCTCACTGTGTGAGTCCAGTCTCTGCCGAGCCGAATCTGCAGCGGAAAGATTTGCAAATGGACTCAAATCTTTCTCTAGTTCATCGAGTGCTGGTTGCATGGAGGGGAAATCTTCCGGCTGTGTGATTCCGAATCTCAACAACATCCTTGGATAGGTTGGTTGTTCTCCATTAATTGTCAGCCAAGGTCTTGTGAGGTCAAGTTCCTCTTCAGGATAGATGAAGAGAGTCACCACGGAGGCCGGGATTCCAGGTACAGTGTTGCTTGCAGGCACCCCGAATTGGCTGGTGAAACCATAGAAGAACAAAAGGCAGCCTTTCTGCGTCAGATCCGGTGTTGGGATGAATCCACCAGCGGAAGGGCACCCTACTCCATTCTCAGGTGCTGATGAATTCCATCCCATTGTTTCGAATGGAGTTGAATTTTCCGCTAAAGATGCAACTGCGAGCCATATCACTTCATCTACAGCGTTGATATCCACCTTCCCATTGGGAATTCTAGCAATCTTTGAATCCAGTCCATTTTTTGTATCATTCATATTACTCCGAACTTCTTCAATGGCTGCAAAGACTCGCGGATCGGCAACATCGCCTTCGATCAGAATTGCCGCAGGTTCACCTTCTTCGGTAAATCGTTCTGCAACAAGGTTGACTCCGAACGCGAAATCTGAAGATTCATCGAGGAAATCCTCGACTCTGAAATCACCTTCCAGATTGGCCATTCCCAATCCGGCAGGAATGGTCACTAGAAGGGCAAGTCCTGCAATCACGAATCGGTTTGGTTTTGCTGCAGAACTGACTGCAACCCATTTTAGCCAGGATTTTGGAACAAGATGAAGTTGCCCAGATCTTTCTTCAACAAGGCGTTGTTTCTTATCCATCCATTCATCGAGTGACAATCTTACCAATGGCGCCCAGATTCCAGTCAGGATGAACGCACACGCAACTCCCAAACCGGCTTCAAGACCGAATGACCTTAGAGCAGCGATATCTGAGAATAGATTGGAGGCAAATGCAGCGATTGTTGTTATTGAGGTGAGCATGATAGCCCTCCCCACTTTTGCAACCGTCACTTCAGCGGCTTTCTTTGGCACCTGTCCTGCGGTGCGCTCCTCTTTGTAACGATGTAAGGCGTGTAGACTGTCGTCGATGCCCAGCGCTAGAATGAGAATAGGGAGTAGGTTCGAGAATTGACTGCGATGTATCAGAGAGAAGCCAAGCGCATCGCCAAGTGAAGACACATGCCCAATAGCCCCTTGCATCCATAGTAGAGAAAGCACCAGTGCACAGCCGACAATGGCCACATCAGTGATTCTACGCAGACTCGCCCATAGTAGTATCATTATTGCCAATCCCATCAGAATGATGAGCCAGAATGAGGATTGAATCTCTCTGTTCACTTCGATGTTGACTCCTTCAGCCAATGACAAGGTGACAACATGGTTATCGGTGGTCCTGATGACTCCTTCAAGGTGCATCATCGACCATTCTGCAGAACAAGGTTGGGTCATTTGTTCACAGATACTGGTATTGTAATGTGGAGCCTTCAGTTCAAATTCACCATCAACCAGTCGATAACCACCAATATTGAGTTCTCCCTCGTCGAATCCGATGCCACTCAATTGTTTGGATTCCTTCCAGATGAAGGTCCATCCAGCTTCTTCCATTCCCGATTTATCGAATTGTACTAACAGCCATGAAGAAGTTGCACTCCAGCGGCCGTTCATTCCATCAGGACCAATGACTGGAGAGAGAGCGTCTTCCATGAAAGCGCGGTCCAAAGACATCCATCTGAGAAAATCACCATCTGAATTAGCCGCCATTCTAGCAGCAGCGATGTCGATGTGTATCTGAGTCAGATTTTCATCATCGAACGAAAGGCATTGATACTCTCCGCAATCTGACCAGTTGGTGGCTGCAGGAATTGGGCCCCAAGGAGAAAATCCATCACGAGTGAGTATGGAATCATTTGACATGAAGTTACGGAAGATATCGGCGATGGTCAACACGCCATCGGTCTGTCCTCCAGTCACATCATCGATCAGAGGTTTCAGGTAAGAGCCTAGGGCATGGTTACGGGCGGTCTCAGCCTTCAGATCTATTTCTCTCAGCACGGTCAAGTTGAGGATTCCACCAGCAGGCTCCTCTATTCCAATTCCTTTTCCTTGATACTCAGCCATTTCAGAGACTGAAGGATTATTGGTGACATCAGGGGAGCCACCCGCCATCAATGGAACAGGAGTAAAATCCTCTTTCACCAAAGCAGGGTTTCGGACCGCTAGAGCGAGCCCCATCACGTGTTCAGTAGCGGCGAATTCTTCATTGATGACCTCTTGAGCAAGGATTTCTGGAGAATCCAATTCATAGGACTCCATATCGATTGGTTCCAAAGCAGTTAGAGCGCCGGGAATCATCAATATTGTCAACAAGAAGATGGCGATGTGCACCTTACGGCGTCTAGGTATCAGCCATTGCGCCAGCGTATTGAAGTCGGCATTCCCGCCCTCTGTTCTTGACACGGTTGTTGCTGCAATAATCCATTTATCAATGGATGTGTTGCATTGGGTCAGAGCCCGCTATCGCGTAATGAATCGAGGATATTCCGTTGCTCATCTGTCAATTCTTCATTCTCAAGAAGGACCAATTCTAGGTCGAGGTTCTCTCCATCAAAGCCCATCTTTGCCATTCTTCGACGGTCTCCAATTCTTGAGTTTGCTTGAATGGTGAGGTTTCCAGTTTTGCCAGAAGGAGTTGTTATCTTCACTTTGCCACCCAATTTCAGAGTGCTGTATGGTACTGCCACTTCTTGGATAAGCGAGCCATTTTCCCATCTACGGCTCTCTCCTGGGTCGACTCGAATCTTCAGGTGTGCATCCCCTGCATCTCCTCCCTCTGGATGTTCGTGCCCCATTCCCTTGAGACGAATACTCTGGCCATGCTTGGCTTGTTCTGGGATATTGACATTGACTTTCTTGTTCTCTTTCTGCATGTTACCAACATGCCCTCTGACTAGACGAGTGAATGAAATCATTCGTTTTCCACCTTCAATTGCTTCTTGCATACTTACATCGAGATGGATATCGAGGTCCTTGCCTTTCTTTTGGGGGCTTTGTTGTTGAGGAGCTTGGCGTGGCATTCCGCTACCCATTCCTGCACCCCCCGCTCCTCCGAACATGGCTCCAAGCATATCTTCGAGTCCGCCGGGTCCCCCACCACCGAATGGGTTTCCGCCACCTCCGAAGTCAAAACGGACTCCACCGGGCCCTCCGCCACCGAACATATTACGCATCTGACTTTCTTCGTCGTATTTCTTTCGGGCCTCGGGCGAACCGATCAAATCCCCCGCTTCTTGGATTCGTTTGAAGCGGTCCTCTGCTGCCGAATCCCCTGGATTACGGTCGGGATGATACTGTCTTGCCAATTTGCGCCAAGAGCGTTTGATCTCAGCATCGCTGGCGTCCTTGGATACTCCAAGAGTGCCGTATGGGTCGATTTCAGGCATCCGCTTCGCAAATCGCTGGCGGGCAGGTGTCAAGAACCCGACGATTCAACGATGTCTCATCCTTCTTTTCCGCAACAGGTCCAAGAGTCAGGCTATCTAGGGACTTCCGTCGCGGTTAAATGGGAGGGGTAGGTCGCATGGCAAGCCCGAGGTTGTACCATGTCGGATAACAAGAATACGAATGCTGGAGAGCAGCGTACGTTCGAGGACAAAGTTCAGGTTGCTCAGGACCGTATTGAAGCGAGTTTCCGCCGCCTAGGAAGAGGCTCGTGGGCACGCATTCTTAGGATGGCGCGCAAACCTACCAAGCAGGAGTTCAAGCAGACTAGCATCATCTGTGGAATTGGACTTTTCATCCTTGGTTTCATCGGTTTTGTCATCCTCGTGGTGATGGACAACATGATTCCCGGCTTCTTCTCGTGGTTGGGAATTGGGTACTGAGGTGGTCAAATGACTGATTCATTCGTAGCATACGTAAGACATGGGGAGAAACTCCTACTTTTGAGAAGGTCCGTCGATGACCCAGAATTCCCAGAGATGTGGGATGGAATCTTCGGCATCGGTGTCGATGAGGCTGAAGTCATCGGCCGAGTTATCGAATGTACTGGAATCGAGGCAGAACATCTGACTGCAGTTAGATTTGCACCTGATAGAGGAGTCACAATAGGGAACAGGATTCACGATGTGACTCCTTGGCTGGTACTTTCAGACAGCGATGAAACGACTCCTGGAGGATTGTACGTTGAAGCAGAGTGGATAGATCCGGGACACATTGTCAACCTTGACCTTGAGAAAGGAGCGTTGCGTAGTCTATGCTACACCGAGAGTCGTGAAGGAGGTCATGTCGATTGGTTGTTGAGAGATATGTATGGGGATGTTTCATCCTATCTCTATGTGGTGAAGACCGGTATCGGTGCTGAACAAAGAGTGGCCATGGAGATGATGGCACGTTTGAGCGGTTCAGGTAGTCTTGCAATGATTCAGAAGGAGATTTTCGCGATTCTCCATCCACCCGCAATGCGCGGATATGTGATGGTCGAGTCGAGTGCCCGACATCACGTTGAGCGTCTCATCGGCCGAACTGGTGGCAGGGACAGAAAGACGCGAGGAGTCATGCTCTCCACTCCAATCAAGAACGCCAAGGCGGTTTTGGGAGGAAGCGATTCAGCAGAAGCCCCACTCAAGGATATTATTCCATATCTTGAACCAAAGGCAGTCACCAGTGGAATCGAGGTTGGCTGTATTGTTGAGATTATCAGTGGTGCTTTCAAGGGAGAGAAGGCACGTGTGGTCAGTGTTGCAGAATCCAAGGAAGAGGTATCGATGGAATTGTTTGAAGCAGACATTCCAATGACTCTCAACATGCGTGGAGACCACGTTCGAGTTATCGAAAGAGTGGAATGAGCCTCTATTGGCACTTCGCGGCGCGGTTAAATAGGGAATGCTGGTCGGCCGAATGCCAATTCCGTTGGCAAAGGAGGCGAAACAGATGCCACAACCATGGACTTCAAAGTTGATCATCAAGGCTCTTGGTGTTCAGAAGTGCAATGGCAGCATGGATGCGGCCACCGAGGACCTCCCGTTGGAGAAGGCGATCGAGGTCGCCAAACAGAAGGCTGGAGAAGGACATTTGACCGGTGCTGACCTGAAGGCTCAGACAAGAGAGGTCATCGGGACCTGCGTCTCGATGCGTGTCAAGATCGACGGACTATGGCCAAAGGAGGCATTGGAGGTAATCTCCAGAGGAGATTGGGACGAACGCTTCTGAAGCCGTCACGAATTGCGGGAGAGGTGGTTCTGCCACCTCGCAGACCGCAGAGGTGATACATCATGCATGAAAAAATCAGCCAAGCAATCCAAGCCGCCGTCGAGGCAGCTCCTAAGAGGTCATTCGTTGAAACAATTGACATGTCATTCACGATACGCGATGTCGACTTGAAGAATCCTGCCAACCGTATCCAAGAAGAGGTTCGCCTCCCATCTGGTCGTGGCAAGGAGACACGAATCGCAATGTTCGCTTCGGCTGATGCTGCATTGAAGGCGAAGGAAGCTGGAATTGTGGTCATCGACCCAACTCAGATTGAGGAATTGGGCGGAGACAAGATGAAGGCCAAGAAGATGGCCAAGAAGTATGACTACTTCCTTTCAGAGGTTCCTCACATGGGGCTTATTGGAAGATATCTCGGTGTGGTTCTCGGCCCTAGGGGAAAGATGCCTCGACCTGTCCCTCCCAATGTGGATCCTGGAATGATTGCAAAAGGTCTAGCGAGTACAGTTATTGTTCGAAGTAGAGATAGGGTCACATTCCATGCTGCGATTGGAACTCTTTCATTGTCCACGGATGAATTGATTGAGAATGCGATGACAGTCTGGACCCGTGTCACCAACAAGTTGGAGCGCGGTGCAGGAAACATTCGTTCATTGCACGTCAAAACCACAATGGGGCCATCACACAAGGTGGAGGTGATCTTCTGATTCCAAAGGTCTCCCCATGGAAGAAGGACACAGTTGCTGACCTCAAGTCCTTGCTTGAAGGTGAGGGAACAATAGGAATCATCGATATTCATGGCGTTCCTGCCAATGCAATGCTGGGGATGCGAGAGAATCTCCGCACAGGAATGGGAATTCAAGTAGCGAAGAAGCGTTTGATGCGTCGTGCTTGGAATGAAGTTGGACTTGATGAGAGCGATCTCGACTCTTTGTTTGCTGGTGCGGTTCAGCCCGCTTTGGTCATGACCAAGAATATGAACAGTTTCGAGTTATTCAGTGAATTGAAGAAGACTGAGGCTGGAAGAGCAGCCAAACCAGGAGATGTTGCACCACAAGATATCGTGGTTGAGAAGCATGATACTGGAATGGCGCCTGGACCAGTTGTTGGAGAATTGAATTCAGTTAACATCCCTGCAAAGATCATGGGCGGTAGTGTTCACATCCAGAAGACAGTCACTGTACTCAAGGAAGGAGAAATGTTTGAGGGAGACCTCGGAATGTTGCTTTCCAAGATTGGCGTGAATCCAATCGTGACCGGTCTCAAACTCTGTGGGACTCTTGAGGATGGAACAGTATTCGATCCAAAAGTTCTCGATATCGATATTGAACAGTTTGAGAGGGACGTTATCAGCACCATCGCTGGTGCATTCAATCTGGCCTGCAATATCAGGTGGTTCACCACACAGACGATTCCAACTTTGCTCAGCAAGGCGAGCAGTGAGGCTCTCAGCGTCGCTATCGAAGCAGGAATTACAAACAGCAAGACTCTACCTTTGCTGATATCACGTGCACACACCGGTGCGATCGGTGTTGCAGGAAAACTCGACTCCGAAGCTCTGGATGATGAGCTGCGCTCCATGCTTGGAGCAGCGGCAGAAGCAGTGGCAACCGCCACTGTTGTTTCAGAGACTACCGAGGAAGCCCCTGCCGAGGCGGCCGAGGAAGAGGAGGAAGAGGAGGGCGCTGAGTTCGGTGGACTTGGCGACCTATTCGGCTGAAAAAAAACAAATGAAATAATGAGGTGAAATGAATGGAGTACGTATACGCTGCTATGTTGCTGCACACTGCTGAGAAAGACATTGAAGAGAAATCTGTGAAAGCCATATTGAAGGCTGCAGGTGTTGAAGCTGACGCTGGTCGAGTAAAGGCCCTTGTCGCTTCCCTCGATGGCGTTGACATCGCTGATGCGATGACCACTGCTGTCGCTGCTCCGGCTGCCGCCGCTCCCGCTGCCGCTGCTTCGGGTGCCCCCGCTGAGGAGGCTCCTGCAGAGGAAGAGGAAGAGGAAGAAGCTGGTGGGTTCGATGGACTCGGCTCGTTGTTCGGTTGATCAATGCAGAAGGAACACAGCTTTTCAGCTGGCTTTGCCAGCGGTCTCAGTCTTACTCAGGTGACCACACAGATTTCTATGGACTTGATTCAACTGGCTACTCAGAATTCTACGGACTTGATTCAACTGGCTATGCCAGTTGAAGTCTTATGTGTAGGCGATGCCTGCTCTGTATGTGGCCAAGAACAAGCAGCGCGGTCTTCTTGAGATATCGACCTGTGTGAATCCTGGTGCTCAGATCAGGGCTTTGCGAGAATTGGCTCAAGAGGCAGATTGGGAAATAGAGAGAATCGAGGGCAGTCGTCTTGTCGATCGATTCGCTATCATCATGCCATTGACAAGTTCTGCTAGAACCCTCGGGCTCGTGCTCAAGAGTGGACCAATGCAAGGCCTTCATTTGACAACATGGTCACATGTTGAAGGAAGTTCTGGAGCGATACACAAGGCGGAATGGAGAGTTCCTAGACAAACGGCTCCTCAGGATTTTCATTATTTGGTCAGACATTGGACAGCCCGCCTTCCACGTGCTCCCTTCAAGTGGACATTCTCTGAAAGAAGTCGCCTCGGCTATCTATTGCCAACCTATCGTCGGGCAAAGCGTACTTTCACTACTCTCGGAGTGCCGACAGGCAAAGGGCAATGGCCGCAATCAGAGGAAGATATGGGGCCCTGGCCACCTACAGAATTCCACACACAAACCTCTTTTTTTGAAGAAGAGTAGAGAACAACCTGCCGCAAGACTTTGATGTCTGAGCCCTCTCCCCGCAACATGGGCTTCGAGGAGTACACCTCAAATCCGGTCTTCATGACCAATCTAGTGTGCATCATCGTCTTCGCTATCGCTTTCCCGAGCTACTTTGCAATCATGGCCGATGATGGCGGGTCTGCGGGCGCTGGGGCATCTTCCACTCCAGGCAATTGGATAGTTAGTTTCAACCAGACTCAGGAGCAGATTTCAGAGTCAGTGAATATGGGAGATAATTCTCAGCATGAATCAATATTCATGGGGAATTTCGATACCAGTGTTGAAATCGCTTCTGTTGAAGCGAGTTTTACGTGCAATGACAACGACGATGGTCCTGGTCAAGGTAATGCTAGAGACAGCATCATGGTGGATTCCGATACCTCCGGGGTCAGTGGGACTCAAGAAGAGCAGAGTGGCGAATCCAATTGTGGTGGCCAAGGCGGCGATGGCGTCGTGTTCTTCTGGGAAATCGTCTCAAATTATACAGGTTCAGATTACATCGTTGAAGGGAAAAGCATGGATGAAATCAGAGCCGAGTGGGATGATGGAGATGAGTCTAGGGGAGAGTGGAAAGCAACTGTGAACATGGATGTTGCATCAGGAGTGAATCCTTTGTTCCAAGATGGCGATGAGGATGTTGACATCACTTGGACTATCACCTATTTTGTGGTGGAATTTGAGCCTGCACCACCGCCTGAAGTCTGAATCAAATTTATTCACAGGCTTCAAACAACTTGCTCAGATCGATATGAGGTCCTGCTAGATTCTTTACCTGCTCCATCACATCACTCAAGGTTGACTCACTGATGGCTTCAGTTCTCATCACCAATACCTCCTCAGTATTGGAACGACGGCATAGATACCAGCCGACGTAATTGCCATCAGCATCATTGAATCTTGCTCGCACTCCATCGACTGTAGAACATTCAAGCCCAGCATCGATGAGGGCTCTAGTCACTGCACTGACCACTCCATCTTTGTCAGACTCGGGGCATGGAACCTTGACTTCTCCAGTGGTGGGCAGACTAGGTACCATTCTGTCGAGCATCTCTCCAAATGATTCACCTTCTAGTTCAGCAACCAGATTCAGCAACCTTGCACTGTTGTAGAGAGAATCATCAAACCCATACCATCCCTTGTCAGCAAGGAAGATGTGCCCACTCATCTCGGCTGCTATCATTGTCTGTGGGTGTTCTGCAAGATGGGCTTTCATGAATGAATGGCCAGTTCTGGCCATCACGGGAACTCCACCCGCCTTGAGGATGGCTTGCTCAACCGCCATCGAACATTTGACATCATAGACCACCGACCTTGCTTCTTCATCACCATCCAGTCTATCAGCTAGAATTTCAGTTGCCAAAGGTGGTATCAGTCGATCTGGATGTATGAAACGCCCTTTCTCATCCACCACTCCGATGCGGTCACCATCACCATCGATACCGATTCCCAGTTCAGCACCGGTCTCCAGCACCTTTGCTGCAAGGTCGACCATGTTCTTGGGTCTGGTTGGGTCAGCGGGATGATTTGGCTCACTGGGTTCCCAATCTGTGTACAGTGTGGTGGCATCGAGCCCTAGTTCGATGAGCAACCTTTCCATGAATGGTCCAGTGACTGCATTTCCACAATCGACAACGACATTCACTGAACGGCTTGGTTTTCCTGCAGATTCGAGAATATTCTGAATCCAAGCATCATCATGAGGAGTGTGCTCCACACTTCCTTCCCCTTCACGGAAATCACCTGAGAGGAAAACTTGCTTCAGTTCTTGGATACCTTCACCTGCCAATGGCAAGCGGCCTTTGCAGATTTTGAAACCATTGTGTGTCGGCATTGGAAGATGGCTCGCAGTCACCATGCAGCCGCCATCGACCGGTAGGTTCCATACAGAATGATACAAGCCACCAGTTGGTAATATTCCTAAATCTAAGACTCGAACTCCCGATTCACTCAGGCCCTTTATCAGAGCCTTGGCGAATCCTGGTGATGATTCACGAATGTCGCGGGCAACAGCAAATGCTTCCAAATCAAGAAATGATGCTAGAGCACGACCTAGGCGTTCTGCGAAAACATCGTTAATTTCGGAACCTGAAAGACCACGAATATCGTAGGCTTTGAAGCAATGCAGGGGCCACTCCATCAAATCTCCGACCAGCAACTCGGTTTCAATGTCTTCCTGTCAACGCCTGATGTATGCAGCAACGAATACTGCTGCAGTGAATGTACCGAGCCATAGTAGAAGCAGTCCTTGCCAGATGGCTACGGCGGTTATTGCGGTGAAGGTTGGAAGCACTATCATGATCAATCGTGGCCAGGTCAGAAGCCCCTTTGGTGGCTTATCCAGATAAGGAGAACCGGGCATAAGAAATTCACACTCAGCAACACTTCTCATCGATTGCCTGCACGACGATTTCGACCTTCGCTCCTGCAGGTAATGATGCACCATATGTCGCTCGGGCAGGAGGAACTGGAGTATCGCCAACCCATTCTGAATATACTTCATTCAGTGCTGCGAAGTCAGCAATATCGTTCAGAATGACTTGTGAGAAGCAGATTCCATGTTTTGAGACGCCGGCTGCAGCCAACAAGGAATCAATCTTGGCGAGACAACCTTTGGTCTGCTCTTGGATATCATCTCCTGCTTCTGGTGCTATCTGTCCAGCCAACCAGATGATTCCGTTCGCCTTGACTCCTGGTGAATATGGGCCGTAGGTTTTGCCGCCTTTCACTTCAATACGCTCTTTCGCCATGTTCAGCGAGTAGGGAGGGAGTACATTGCCGTTCTCTTGACAATGTGAGGCCGATTGGAGGGGCTATGGCGGTTGCGACCTGCTGGGTATTGGACCACCCCGCACATCTGCAGATTCTTGCAGGTTTCATTCGTGGAGGTTCTACATCTGATATTCTGGTGGTGACTGAACGTTCAGAAGTCAGGTCGTTGTTCGAATCTTCGGAAGGAATCCTGCCACGTAGGCAAACCATCTGGGTATCAAGACCAGTAGGTACGGGCAGGACACTCAAAGCGGGCGGTAGATTGCTGGCGGTCAGGAAACAACTCAAAGGAAGTGGAATTAAGCGTGTTGTGGTCATAGGTGCGGCCATCGAGTTGTGGGCAGCAAGGAAAGCAGGAGTTCCTGAGCGTTGGTACATCAGCGATACAGAGGTTAACCATACAGCTCATGAAATCGCACTCAAAAATGCGACGCATCTTCTTCTACCCCAGCATTGGAAAGATGAGATAGATGGGGGTTTGCTCTCTAGATTCAAAGGAGAAGTTCATCGATATGATGGCCTGCATCCGCATATCCATCTACATCCGGGACTCAGACCACAGCAGGTATCCGAGCCACCTAGAGTGATGGTGAGGAGATTGAAAGGAGGCGGAATCCATGATGAAGAAGAAATCATCGATTTTCCTGACTCGGTTCTTGATGGCTTACAGGTGAGTTTTGCCGATGAAGGAGAGTTTGAAGCATCTTGGCGACTTCCTTCTTCATTGTGTGCTTTTGATGGAGTCATCACTCAAAGTGTCACTCTGGCCAGTGAAGCAGCGATTCAAGGAGTCCCAACTCTGCTGATTTCTAAGGCTGAAAGAGGATTCATCGATGAATTGCAGAGAATGGGTTTACCAATCCACATCGAGAGAGGGGATTCAGTTGAGAAGAGTTTGGCAGAATGGATGACTGGAATTCATCTTCACGATACTGTTGATTCGAAGGAATGGCCACCGATTCGTGAACAATGGGTCGAATTATTCGGAGAATACGTGGATATTTGATTACGAAATCGTCATAATTGTTTACTTTAACGGGCATCCATGCAACTCAGTGAAGATGGCAAATGGATGTGGAATGGAACTGAGTGGGTTCCAGTGCAACAATCACCACCACCCATGGCTTAACCAGCACCACAGGTAATCGGAGGATATGCTCCAGTGGTTGGAGTTGTTCAACAACAAGTTCACGCTTTCCCACAACAGAATCAAGGACTGATGCCTCTTTCTGTTGAAGATCAAGGGAAAAGAATAGTTCCTTGGATAGGGGTTGGTTTGATTGTATTTTCAATGTTGATGCCATATGTTGCTCTTGGCCCTTTTTCGATTAATGGATTTGAGATAATGGGAGGTGTTGCAGAAATTATTTCTATGGGTTCGGATGCCTCTTCAGAAGACCTCGAAGATTCTGGTTCTGATCTTGGGTTTACTGGAATGATGATGGCCATTGCTGGTATTATGTTTGCACTATCACCCTTTTTGTATTTATTATCGGCAATTATTGCAGGCATTTTGTTAATTACGAAAAAGAGGCCAAAAGTTCTCGGCATCATACATTTGGCGTATTTTGGAGTTTTCATGATATGTGCTCTTCTCGGAACCGTTGATGCTGGGGAATTAGGTAGTTTCAGTTTAATTGATTTTGTTGGCATTGGCTTCTATATTGGTAGTCTAGGAGCAGGGTTATTTTTTGTTGAAAAGTAAGATAACAACGTCTCACTGTATGTATTATTTGAGTCCAAATTCCTAGTAGAATCATTAGAAGACAAACAACAGATGCCTCAGATGTATCAGTAGTTTCCATTTACTGAGAGGCTTTGTTACGGGCCATTTGTACTACTTCATGATGGTCAAAAGCCCATTTTTCAAGTGGAATATTCAGACATTCTTCCAAATCAAACCATGCAGCATCAGCAGCATCGTCTCCAGCAGTAGGTTCTCCCTCAGCATCGACGAGATAGATGATGGTAACTACGTGTTTGCGAGAATCGCGTGCAGGGTCACCTCGCACACAAACAATATCAATGATTGAGCCTGAGATTCCACATTCCTCTTCCAACTCACGAATAGCAGCATCTTCAGGGTCCTCATTGTAATCAACAAACCCTCCCGGTAGAGCCAATTTTCCCTTCGATGGTTCCATTGCTCTGGTGATTAATAGAATCTGTTTTCGACCATCAATAGTCCTCACACAAGCCGCATCAGCGGCCAATGAAGGATTTCGATAGCCATCTGGTGCAGGTTCAGGTAAGTCTCGGCCGAACTCGTCCATCTTCATTCCCCAAATCTACGTTGACGTAACTGGTAGTCATGAACGGCCCTGAGGAAATCACGTTTTGAGAAACTTGGCCAAAAGACATCAGTGAAGTACAATTCAGAGTATGCACTTTGCCAGAGTAGGAAATTGGAGATACGTTCTTCCCCGCTGGTGCGAATCACTAGATCTGGGTCTGGCATGTCTCCGGTCCACAGGCGTTTACTGACGGCTTTTTCATCGATATCTTGCAGCGGTAGTTTACCAGCAGCATGGTCTTCTGCAAGTTGACGGATGGCACCTAGAATCTCTTCTCTCCCTCCATAGGCTAGACATACTGTGAAGGTGAAGCCAGAATATCCATTTGTTCGCGCCTCCGCATTGTCAATCGCATCGTTCACTCTTTGCGGAAGTAGTTCTCTGCGTCCGATAATCTGTACCTTGACTTTGTTATCATGGATTCTGGGGTCTTCAGCAATATCGTTCAGGCCTTCCACGTATAGATCGAACAGACCTTTCAATTCTTTTCCATTTCGAGTGTTGAGATTCTCAGTTGATAATGCATAGACCGTCATGAATTCTATTTCCAGTTCAAGTACCCAGTCCATCACATTCTCAAGGACTTGTTTTCCCTTTCTGTGTCCAGCTTGAGTGTTGAGAGCCTTTGACCATGCAAAGCGTCGATTACCGTCCATGATGAAGGCAACATGTTGTGGTAAAGGGAGTTCGCGAACATCTTGTCGCAAGCGCGCTTCGATGCGTGCTCCAAGTATGTCACCAACCTTCTCACTCAGTCCCATGACTTGCGCACCGAGTTGGTGGAGATGGCTATTCCACTTGAGGCCATCCCCGTAACAGTAGGAGATTCAAGGCTGGTTCTGAATAGCGAAGGCACGATTGAAAATTGAACGAGCCAATCGATAATCAAGCCTTCTTCTTCTTTCACCAGTCTTCGTATTGCCCATGAAAGCAGTCAAAAAAACATCATTTGTTCGCTTTCTATAATCATCAATGATGTGATTCGCTTCTTCGATGGTCCTGTTGAGGGATTCCCCTTCAAGTTGTATCGAAATGTAGGTCAAGTGTCTACTGCTGACTTTGATGTTCTCGCGACTATATCCTAATTCATCACCATGACAAAATCGAATCCTCATCTTGTCATCTTCAGTTGTTCCGTCGACTGCTCTGAATCCAAGTGTGCCCTTTGGGTCGTTGAACTTCATCTGAATCAGATTATTAGGGCTAGAATCCAGGTCATCATGCATTTTTTTGATATCACGATAATTTCCGAGGTAGGTATCATTTTTCCAAATTTGATTATTGGGCTCATCCTTGGAGAAGATGAGTATACAGATTGGATGTTCAGTATCCCTGAAGGGATTTCCTTCCAGTATTGTCACCGAGTGCACACATTCCAACCAGTGGGGGAGTTTCTCAAGATCTTGAACCACAGATTCTGGGACTATCCAAACCGACTCATCATAGATAGCAAGTGTTTTTTCGATTGCGAATTTGAAGAGATCATCGAGTATTGGAATGAGACTTTCTTCAATAGAATCAGTGAATGGAGGTTGGAAGTAACTAACCATTTTGGATCCCATCCGGCGGGCTGAATTCTTGGCTAGATAAGGCGGATTGGTAAGTACGAATGCAGAATCATGAGCGGCGATTTCGATTAGTGAATCATGTGCCTCTCCCCATCCTTGTTCTGCACAGATAGTTGAATCGAGGTCATATCCTTTGATGCTGAAACCAAATGTTGCTGCGATTTGAAGCAAGTCACCTGCACCTGCAAAGGGGTCTACGCATATTGAATGGCGTTGATTCAATGAAGAGAGATGAGATTTGATATGAGGCCGTAGCCAAATGTCTTCAGACGTGAAATATTGGCCGAGTTCCCTTTTATTGCTAACGGCCATGAAACCGTGTTCAAGCGGCCGTACTTGAGGGATGCGCTGCCTCAAGAAGGTTTGAGACATCATGCCTTGCCCCCTCAAACGGGGATTCTATGGAAGAAGCCATCCGCAATGCTGCATGGTTCCCAAGCGGTATTGCAACTGGGCTGGAATCCATTGAAGTTGCATTGGATGGTTTCTCACGTTGGCGATTATCAACTTCTTGGGGTACATTCGATATTCTTCACATGGAGGATTTTGACTGGGGCTCCATCGAAGGTGAGGTATGGGGCGAGGTGCCCAAGAGTGCGCGGGTTTCACATTCTGAAGGAACCAGTTTCCAATTGTTGGCCGAAGATGGAGATTGGCGTGCTGAACATCTGCCATTTGGTAATGCTCTGGAAGGAGTTGAAGTATTGGGCGACCTCATCGAAATGCCATGTGGAGGTTTGCGATTTGAAGGAAGAGATGTTCTGTTATTCTGGAGAGGGAAGGAGGAAGGAGAGCCATTGAGCAAGGCACTTGCTGAAGATCCAATCGCTACCTGCAAAGTACTAGGCAGCCATCTTGGCAAAGTTGCAACAGCGGCAATGGACAAATCATCCACTGGTAATGAGGAACGAGCATGGAATGACCGTCTCAAGAAGATGGAGGACCGATTGAAGACCAATACCCTGTGGCGAGCCCCCCACTCCCCTGAAACCAGAGGAACGCTCACACTGCGACATCTCAGACCAGAACATATCCGAGTGGTCGAGGGTAGACTTGTTCTTGGTGGAATCTGGGGCGGTCTAGAATCAATGCTCTTGAAGATGAGTCAAAAGCGCCCCGCGATATCTGATTTAGGAGCCGTTTTCACATTGGCTCATGAGTTCTGCCCACAGAATCAGCGCCAAGAAGCGCTACGCACTCTTGGGGAATCGTGGGTCTCTACTGCACCTGAGTCAATATCGAATAGGCGTGCTCTCGATGGTCATCGTGGAGGGTTGCATATCTGGGTCTATGAAGCGATGCTGAACCGTATGATGATGGCAAGGGCGATGAATGAGGATGGGCCAAGATTCGTTGTTCGTTGGTTGGCTCAAGTGAGCACGATTCAAGCAGCAATGTTCCAAGCCAGAAGTTGGTCGGCTTTGGCGTTGATGTGTTTCTTGTCAAGTGCTTTAGTGCCATTTGCTTGGCTTTGGGGATATCTGTCAACAAATGAGATGATTCTATCACCGGTGTTTCTTGTAGCAGGCATGATGTTGCGTCGGATGTATCGCGGACGTGCACCTTCGCCATGGTGAGTCCTCGCGTTACGGCGCTACGCGCCGCTAATACTGAAGCACGACGACTTCAAATGTAGAGCGCCGGTCGAAGGGCTGGTGGTTGTGGTGAAGGAATCTCTACCTATGCGACAGAACAGTTCACGTGCCATGCTGGTAGTGTTGTTCCTCGTGCCATTGATGCTGTCTGGAGGATTGGCTGCAGCAACCACTGATGTTTCCCAATCAAGTGGGCAGGATGACCCTCCCGTAGGTCTGGCTCCAAATGAAACTTGGTCGTATGATTATGCCAATAATATCTATCCTTGGGCAGATGCAGATGAAGAGCAACTCCAATTCAAGGCCTACCATGACTTTGATTCGATGCGCACTAGGATGATGTATCTAGCAGAACGCAATCCTGACATCATTGAATTCCATGAGGGGTTGAACGGGGGAGTCAACCAGCGGGGAGTAACCATGACCAAGGATTCTTACATGGGATGGTTCTACAACAATCCAAGTCCTTGGGTAAAGATGACTGGCAATGTCAATGGTGGAGATTGGAACCCTTACAATGATGATAACGGCAATTATGAAGACCGCCCAGATATCATGTTGGTAGGCAATCATCATGCTCGTGAATGGATGTCATATGAAGTGCCGATGTTCTTCCTTGAGACTGCAGTCCACTACTACGGACAGGTAGCGGTCGACAATGATGGTGATGGCCGTACCGATGAAGATACATGGGGAGACAGTGATGGTGACGGTCAATTGGATGATGATGGCGATTGTCTTGCCCTGTTGACAGAATTCCAAGACAGCAATGGCGACGGAGTCAATTGCGGCCCCGGAGATCAGGGAGTCGACGAAGATTTCTCAGAAGTGTGGATAACCGATTTGATCAACAGTCGTGAAATATATCTCATTCCGATGTTGAATACTGATGGAAACATCTACGATCGTGAAGAATGGGTTGGAAATAATTGCGATGGTGAAGCCTGGGGAGATGACTGTCGAAGAAGTGGCTGGAGGAAGAATCTGCGCGATAACACCTACACTGGCGTCACACCGATTCCAGATACTGGTGAAGACGTTGATGAGTCATGTGATGGCGTTGACCTGAATCGCAATTACCAGTTTGAATGGGGAGCACCTCTTGGTGCGACTGGGCCACTGATTCCGGGCGACTGTCTTGCAGGTTCTGGAGTTAACAATGACGTTTACAATGGGCCTGTTGATGATACCGATAATGATGGTGACTGTATCGGCCCTCCTACTCCTCAGTGTGTCAATGAAGACCACGTAGACGGTAAGGATGATGATGCAGACGGTAAGGTCGATGAAGATTGGTGGGGTGGCAACTCAGAGCCTGAAACGCTATTCATTCAAGATATCACAGAGATGAATGATGACGATGGCGATGGTGCATCTGATTTTGCTGCGACCTTGACCTGGCACTCATTCTCAGAACTGGTACTCTATCCGTGGGGACATTGTCAGGATTGCCAAACCACCGACCATGAACAGTTGATTTACCATGGAAACGTAATGGCGGAAATGACTGGATATTCCAATATGCAGTCTTCGGACCTATACCCTACCACTGGTGATTTCTGTGATTGGCATTATGGAGTTCATAACTCGTATTGCTACACTATTGAGATTGGGAACAATTTCCACGAGCATCCTGATGATATTGACCACATCGCTGATCTCAATGTCGGCGCCGCATTCTACATGGTTGAGATTGCAGATAATCCAAGGGAGAGAGCGGATCTGGAGATTGCTGGAATGCCACAGAAACAGCACATCATGATTCCTGAGAATGTATCTATCCCAGGAGCTGGTCCGATTCCAATCGATATTTGCATCGACCGCTTCTTCCCTTGGTCAAATCGTAGTGATGTTAGCCACGTGATGTATCGAACGGTTTCTCCAAATCGCCAACAGAGTGAGTATGGTCCGCGGGAATGGAGTACTGAGGAATGGGCACACGTTGGGTTGTATGATACTGGGGAACGCTGTGAATTACTTGATGGCTCGAACGGTACCGCCATTAGAGCAGAAGTTCCAGTGCCTGATGACATACTTGGTGAATTGCATTACAAATCGATGCTGGGAACTCTTTCTGGAGCATTTCCGTACACCTATCCTGCTGAGAGCCAATACCACGTTCTAGAATTTCCATATCGTGCACCATTCGGTGATTTTGCATCAGCAATAATGTTGTTCATGGTGGTTGCTGCTGCAGTATGGGGTGGACTTGGATTATCTCTGAGACTTATGATGAAGGGTCCTGATGAAGAGTTCGAGAAACAATTCGAGGATTGAGGTGGTTCGATGCAGAAATCAGATGAGTTCAGCGGCCGCTTGGGTTTGATATTCGCATCAATAGGTGCGGCTATTGGAACAGGAAACATCTGGAGATTCCCACGAATGGTTGGAGCAAATGGTGGGGGGACCTTCTTGATCCCATGGCTCATATTCTTGTTCGTTTGGTCTATTCCACTGGTCATTGCTGAATTCGCTCTCGGTAAGCGAAGCCGGACAGGAACGATTGGGACTTTCCGTATCTTCGCAGGCAAGCGTTTCGCGTGGATGGGGTTGTGGACAGCATGGATTTCAACAGCCATTGGATTCTACTATGCTATCGTCGCTGGTTGGTGCATGAATTACTTCCGTCTCGGTTTTACTGGTGGCTTGACAAATGTTGATACCGCTGAAGTATGGAATAATTTCCTCCAGTCTGGAAGTCAGGTCATCTTATTCCAGTTCATTGTAATCATCATCACTGTACTCGCTATCTGGAAGGGCGCCAAGGCCATTGAGAAGGTGAATGTCATCATGATGACCAGCCTTTTCGTACTTCTCTTCCTTGCTCTATTCCTATCGCTCTGGATGGATATGGAAGATGGCAGTCTAGATGGTTTCCTTTTCATGTTCACCGTGGATACCAGTTTGCTAGGAGAGCCCAGCATATGGATCAATGGACTGTCTCAATCTGCTTGGTCATGCTCTGCAGGAATGGGTATGGCGATTACCTACGCGGTCTATATGCGCAAGGATGAGGATACAGTACTCAATGCATTCACGATGGGTCTAGCCAACAACAGCATCTCCATCATTGCTGGATTGACAGTACTGTCTGCGATATTTGCTGTGGAGGCAGACCCAATCGCTACTGTATCTCAAGGCTCATCTGCAATCACCTTCCTTGCTCTACCCAGTGTTTTCGCACAAGCACCAGGTGGCGCAATTGGTGGTTGGATGATGATGTGGGTATTCTTCCTCGCTCTTACGTTCGCTGCTCTGACCAGTATGATTTCAACAGTCGAACTTTGTGTTCGAAACTTCGTTGACCATGGCTATGAGCGAAATCGAGCAGTTGCTATCACTGCCTCGATGATTTTCATTATGGGCATACCTAGCGCTGTATTGTGGATCAAGTTCGATGCAGATGGCGTTGCTTTTCCTCAATTCCTTGAGGTACAGGACCACATCTGGGGATATGGTTTGATGTTCAGCGGTTTGTTCATCGCTTTCTCGATATGGAAGTATGGATACATAAGGTGGCGAACATTAGTTGCTGATGGAGAAGGTCAACCAGGTCTTTCAGGATACTTGAAACAAGGCGTTTCTGCTTTCCGTGACGATTTCATCAATACAGGAGATAATGACATTTGGGTCGGACGTTGGTGGGATGTCATCATGTATATCGCGTTCCCAGTTCTGTTCACTGTATTGATGCTATCTTACTTCATCGACCTTGTCAATAATGTAGAGGACCCTTGGAATCCAGGCAATGCTCACGGTATCACAATCATCTTCCTGTTCTGGTTCGTTGTGGGCGCATTATTCTTGTTCGTAAACAAGTATCTCGTTGCTAGGCCGTTGTATCGAAACGTCCCTGAAGGTGCTGATTGTGACATCAGCAAATTGCCTGGCGGTGATGACGAACTCGTTGTTATCGTTGGAGAAACCGCACCAGGTTGGGAGCATCTAACTGAATCTGAGGTTCTGGAAGCCGAAGTTGTTTGAATCTACTAGGCCAAATGACTCTGAATCCATATCGATGACGATGAACATTGGCAATCAGAGAGGAG
>JASMHR010000029.1 GCA_030750665.1 Candidatus Poseidoniaceae archaeon | reverse complement strand
CACCGATGAATGCGGGGCCGAAATCCTTGCTCTTGGTCTCTATTGTCTGATTGAGAATGAAATCTGCTTGGACTGGTTCAACAGCGTACGTCAAGGTCAAGGAAACGCTGAACTGACAGGAGGAAAGGGCATTCTGGGGTCCTGAATTCGCCCTCTCTATATCTAGTATCCATTCACCGTTACCTGTACTCCAGTTATCAGCCTCTACCACAATATCAACCTGTGATTGAAGTTCTTCCTTGGAAGGTGCAGTGAAATTACCTTCAACGGTGAATCCAGTAGTATCATCCATGATGAGATTCCCCGAACCCTGTTCCTCGATGGTCACTCCTCCTGCCTCCACCAATTCAGTTGGAGAAGTGAGGATGATCGTATACTGGACCTGTCCGACGGTACTGCTACAGGAAGGAGATGGACTGTCAACAGAAACTGCCATCACAGCATTGCCATCATGAATGAATGAGGAAGAATCTGAATCACCCGGACTTAGGGTGAACGACATGTCAGTTCCATTGTCAGAGTTGTTGAACGATGTCGACCAACTCTCCTCTGACGTCTCATAATCTGAGGACATAGCAGTACTGCTGGCGGCTACGGTTGCGACCAGAATCAATCCAATCATCCCCCATGCTACAGCCATCATGGTTGACCGTCTTTGACCTTCCAATGAGTCGAATCCAGGCACTCTGGTAAGCATCTTGTCGGTGCCAGAGACCAGGGCTTTCTTGACATCGTTGAGATTCTTTTGTGAAGAATCGGACAATCGCATTTCCTTGAACAAGAGATAACCTATCAATGGCCCTGCAGCAGCAAGAAGATACAGCGTCCCATAGGAATCATTGGTGAGTTTGAGAATGAGTTGACCAAGCAATACCATCAGGGTGGTCGAGGAGATTGCCTGCACCGATTGGTAGACCCCCATGTGAGTCGCTGCGATACGTGGGTCAGATACTTCGATGATACCGGCCATGAAGGTGAAGATGAGCCAGTCGGTGGTGATCAACACCAGAACCCATGTTGTCATCACCAATCCCCAAGACATTCCCGAGAGCATCGCCCCTCCAAGCAGCAGGTAGGAGAACATCGCCGCCGCTGAAAAGGTCATCAAAGCCTTGCGCCGGTCGATGAAATCTGAGATTGCAGGACCGATGAGGCCGAGGAAGCCGGCGATGACAAAGAGCCATGACCAACCTGCCCATCGCTCAGTGGACCAACCAAGGTCCTCAAGGAAGTAATAGCGAAACCAAGTCTCGAAACCATCTCCCAGTGGAACCAGAAGGGCGACGAGGAGGCATAGACGCGAGGTGCGTGACGAGAATGCAGCCTTCAATCGTGTCTTCAGCGGAGTGCCTTCTGGCCAATTGAGCGCAGGGTCATCTTCTGCCTCTTCAACCGTTGCAGCGACTGGGCCTTGGTCAGGACTGTCGATTCCCGGACCCCTCAGTCGAGCACCTTCACGCATCAACAGGGCCAGTATCAGTGCACCAGCCAAACCGATGAGAATCAGGATGTTTGCGGCGAACAACACACCATCAAGGTCGACCTTTCCATCGACCAGGAATGGCGATTCAAACGGTACTCCTCCTATCCACCAACCCATGATAACAAGACCAGGGATGACCGAGGCACCGATTCTGAAGGCATAAGCGATGGCCGCTCCAATGGCTCCTGGGTCAGGCAGATATTCGACCATCAATCCGGCGATTCCCTGTTCAGCGAAGACTCTCGGAATCAGGGCGATGGCAAGCATCGACACCCAAAGAACAGGAGATGTGCCAACAGGAATCAATGCCAATGGCAACAACAGTCCGATATGGCCGATTATTCCTAGCAGAATCCATGAACGACGGCGCCCGTATTTCATTTCTCCACGCTTGTCGACCTGAACACCCCATACAGGTCGCAAAAAGAAGGGGATCTGAGTTGCCATGAACAATGGAACGATGATATCCTTGTCGAGACCATAATCGTTGACACCGACAGTCAAGGCCCATTGATTGTAAAAGGCATATGGCAATGCGAAAGCGATGTAGACGCCGAAGAACCAGAAATACCGAAACCATCGTGATGCGCCGATGTCGACCCTTCCAGAGAGAACGAAACTCTCACTCTCGAACGACGAGTCCTCCTCGACCAATTCGGCGTCGAAAATCTCGTCGGACATGGCTACCGGACCTCACGATACTCCTCTTCCACATGAACCATGCCATGCGAAGCGGTGATGTGCCACCTGTGCATCGTGGCCCCATGGTACGCATCGGAATCACCGGTGTATGTGGCCTCATCGGCGGCATCATCCATGCTGCTTTCACTGCCGATGGGCACGAATTGGTAGGCATCGACCGCCCTACAGAGGAGCGATTGGCGCGAGGCCGCAACGTTGACGATAGCGGCGCTGCCGAACGTCTCGACCACGCCTGCGATATCTCAGAGACCTCAATCGAAGAATTGACTGCGATGATTACTGGTTGCAAGATTGTATTCCACCTTGCAGCAGACGCTGACCCATCAAATTGGGAGAGAAGTATGCTTGAAGTCAACATCGAGGGAAGCCATCGGGTCATCGAAGCCTGCAAGGCAGCAGGAGTGGAACGATTGATACTGGCATCATCAGGACTGGCGCAGATTGGACTTGAAGGTCGGATAGATGGAGAGATAGGAGTGGAACATGGAGTCTCAATCGACTCTCCATATGGCTTGACGAAGATCATGGTTGAAACGATGGGCAGAAAGGCTTCGCAATTCATGCAAGTGATAGCCGTTCGAATCGGCACGGTGATTCCCGATGATGATGAACATCGACGACGCGGTGGTCGGCTGATGGCAACTGCATTCCTGCAAGAAGATGTAAGACGCTTCTTCAGAGCATGTATCGATGCGGAATTCAAGGAATATCTGTTGACCGCAGCACAATCTGACAGCCCTACTCGATTCATTTCATTGCAGCCTGGATTGTCAATTCTGGGGTGGCATCCTGTGGAGTGGAACTGATGCAAGTGATGCCAGGAGACCTTACTCTGGGTCTGGATATTGGAACCACGGCAGTCAAAGTACTGGTATTGGATGATGGTGGATGGTGGAAACTAGCGACTTTTCCTACCCCCCCATTGGAAGAACTGATCGATGAGATGAATACACATCTCAGTGAATGGATGGACGAGGAAGACTTGGCTAGAGTAGTGACCATTGGAGCCTGCGGTCAAGGACAGAGTGCCATCATCTTTGATGATGAGAACCAGATACTGGGGGACATCATCACTTGGCAAGATACTCCCAATGCGGATATCATCGATGATTTCGATGCTAGATTTCCTCTGCAATGGAGGATTGACAACCTCGGTGCTCATCTGCCTGAAGGTAGGGCTTGGCTACCGGTCAAACTCAAACAATGGGCCTTGAGACATCCCGAACTCGTTGCACAGGCCAATGTTGCATTACAGGTCAAGGATCTGGTCAATTATTCTTTGACTGGTGTTGTTTGTTCTGATTCTAGATCGTTGAGAGGATTGAGTAGCGATGAGGAACTGCTGCGATGGATTGGACTTGGAGACATCATCCCACCCTTGATGCAACCGACCGATATCATCGGCCAATCGATGGGTTCTGACATCATCTGTGGAACCTGCGACATGTCTGCTGGCCTCGAAGGTCTATTTCTCGGATTGGGCATTGCAGGTAATCTGGCAAATACCAGTGAACATATTGCAATTCACCCATCTATTTGTGATGAAGTCCCTACTGGTATGACTTGGTTGCCTGCCTGTGGAATGGTCCCATCAGTCCTCTACAGTTCAACCTCAAGTGGAGGTGGGGCACTGATACATGGATTATCAGAGATTGACTCAGCACCGTCAGTGGCTGACCTCAATGGGTGTGCTGACTGGTTGCTGCGGAACCATGGTGAGAAGGGAGGACCGGTATTCGATGCGCACGTGCGCGGAAATCGCGGCCCTGGTGCGGACCCGCGCCATACTGGAGGATGGTCAGATTCCCTTGACGGGCATAGTGATAGCCAATTGGCAACCAGCCTTATCGATGGAGTAAACGCTGCACTGGACCCGATAATCGAGAAGTTACCTGAATGGAATCGCCTGCATATCGGCGGTGGTTTGGCAGATGCTACAATCATTATTCGAACACGGGACGAACGTTGGTCGGAAGTACACCGACGTCAGGGCAAGGAAGTGTCAGCTCTAGGCATAGCAAGATTGGCTCAGGCCGGAGCGGCCCCCCTGGCCATCATCTTTGGAGCAGGTAAGGTTGGCAGAGGATTCCTCGCAGACATCCTATACAACTCTGGTTGGCAGTTGAAATTCGTGGATACCAACCCTACAGTTGTTGAGGAGTTGACCAGAATGGGTAATCATGTCATCCACAGACTGTGCGAGCCTGCACGAGAGCAACGTATCAGGAATTGTGGAGCAGCAGTCATGGGTGACCCTGTGGTTGAAGAATGGATTCAGAAGGCTGACCTTCTGATGACTGCAATCGGTGCAAGTCATCTTGAATCATGGTCCAAAACGGTCGCTGATGCCGTCGAGCGCCGTCTTGAGAAGGGACCTCTCGACATCGTGTTGGCTGAGAATCACCATTCACCAGCACAACTAGTACGCACCGCTATGGCTATCGAAGATTCGCGATTAGGTATCATACAATCTCAGATTCTCCGCTCGTGCATCGAACCAACAGCAGAATTGATTGACAAGTTCGGAGAACTAGCCCTCAGGGTTCAGAACCACTCCGAGTTACCCATGGACAAAGATGCCATCCAGAATCTTGACCTGCTGATGTCGATCGAAGGAGTAACCCCCAAATCGGATTTTGAATTAGAGTTAACACGCAAGGTCTACACCTACAATGCAATCAATGCCGTCATCTCATACATCGGCCATCTCAAAGGATACCAACTTCTCTCCGAGGCTGCTCAAGACCCTGACATCTGCACTCTTGCCGAACAGGCAGGAATGGAGGCAAGTGCCGCACTGGTCGCAGCTCATGGGTTCAATAGCGAGGAACAGGAGCAGTGGGTGAATCGTGCTGTTTCGAAATATCAGGATGAGCGTATCGTTGACCCGATTGCGAGGCAATGCAGAGACCCAATGCGAAAACTGGGGGCAAATGACAGATTGCTCGGCCCTATCCTGCTCTGTGTGAAACATGGAATACCATGTGAAGCACTGAAGGTTGGTTTGGCCGCTGCCCTGCAATATGATCCTGATGAAGAAGAGAGTGAACGCGACGCCAGCATTGCTGAACTCAGAAAATTACGTTCCTCTTTTTCAGCAGATGCATCTGCAACTCATACCGATGGAAATCTCCTGAATACACAAAATATCCTTGCTGAAATGGGTGCCGAAATAGAGATGAGTGGTGCAGAAAGCACACTGAAAGGGCTGGTTTGGCCATCCTGAATACCTCATCAAACCACAATATTGTTCATTTATGCATGGGTAATCTATAAACCGGCCATGGAAAAGTGGAACTCAGGGTAAAACCCGTAATGGAAGTGAGAATATGGATGAAAAGATGAAAGGAAACGTGATTGCGCTGCTGGTTGTTGGATGTTTCGCATTGGGATTGATGGGCCAATTCGGCGGCACATGGCTGACCGACTCAGAAACTGACGCAGATACTGGTATCACCTCAGAAAGTGAATACGGACTACATGAAGTGACTACCACGCTCTCAGGAGATGCAGATACGGTAACCGCAATGGAAGGGATGCTAGACACTGCAAGTCCCGGTTGGAATGAGATCAATTTTGCTGACAAATACGAAAACTGCACCGAAGAACTCGATGCAGCGCGAGCAAATGCCAAGGCTGCAGGGGCGACCGATGAAATGTTTGAAGAGGGAGCAAAGGACAATATCGATGATTGTAATGACGTAGGCGCCATGGCAGATGCCGGCTCCTACGGGGGAATGACCCTGTGGGTTGCAACAGTTGCAGCCCTAATCGCAGCAATTGTCGTCATGGCAGGAATGTCAGGTGGTATCGATGCACTTCCAGAGCAGACCGGAATGATTGCTCAATGGGCTGCTGGCGCATTAACCGCATTGGCAGTCTTGTTGTGGTACATGAATCTCCCAGATAGTGGAGATGCAAGTGCTGGAATGACCGTTTGGCTGACCTGTCTTGGTGCAGTATGTGGCCTGGCAGCAGGTGCCATGACCACCTTCATGGGTGGCGATGAAGCCGCTGAAGAAGCACCAGCAGCAGAGTGAATCGTTAGATTTGCACAGGCAGCACGTCTGCAAACTGCTTTGTAGCGTCGCCGTTCCTTGTGGCGTATGGCTCAGGGGGCAGCGCCTGAAGAGGCTGGTGAAGTCCAACCACTGATAGGCCATGTGACCCCACATGTACACTGGGACAGGGCTTGGTATCTTCCATTCCAGCAATATCGCTACAGATTGATCGAGTTCGTCGACGACTTGCTTGACTTGCTTGAGAATCCAAAAGCAGACTACCCATCATTCGAATTCGATGGACAGACCGTGGTGCTCGAGGATTACCTCGAGGTCAAACCCGAGAATAGAGCGAGGATAGAAGCTCTGGTCAAGGATGGACGACTTGGAGTAGGACCTTGGTATGTACTTCCCGACGAGTTCATCGTCGGTGGAGAAGCACTGGTCCGCAACCTACAGTTCGGCCATCGTATCTCTGAAGAATTCGGTGGTCGCACAGACATAGGATATGTTCCTGACCCATTCGGACATGTTGCACAGATGCCTGCAATACTACAGGGAGTTGGTTTGGATACCTTCCTCTTCACCCGAGGTGCTGGTCAATGGGTGGGAGAGGCCGGTTGTATCTTCAACTGGACGGCAAGCGATGGTGAATCCACAGTGCTGGCAGTGAAACAGACTCCAGACTATCCGTGTTTGATGGCATGGGGATTCGAAGAACGCCCGCTTGACCGTAAAGATAGCATGGAAGTGAATGTGGAAAGCGCAATGGGAAGATTGCAACGCCTGCTCGATGGCTTAGAGAATACCTACAACTGGGCCGCACCTGTGGTTCAACTCGGAAATGGAAGCGACCATACTCACCCACAACCAACCCTGCCAATGCTGATCGCAGCAGCAAACCAACACTTCGATGGCAAAATCGAATTACGCCATTCCCGCTTCTACGACTTCTTTGATGCTCTGAAATCATGGGTAGCAGAGAGAGAGGAGCCACTCGTAGAACACCTTGGAGAATTACATCAAGGGTGGGATAGAGCCTTGCTCTCAGGAGTGCTCAGCGCCAGATTGTACCTCAAGAGGATGAATGACCATACGATGCGTCTACTACAGGACCAGGTTGAACCACTGGCTTCCGCATCATGGTCTCTAGGAGGTCGACCTCGACAAGAGAGATTACTACTGGCATGGAGAGAAGTCTTACGCAATCATCCACATGATGACATCTGCGGCTGCAGTGTCGATTCAACTCATCTCGATATGGAAGTCAGATTCCGCCACGCCCAAGAGATTGCGGCCATGTTGCTCGATGATTTACACTCTGAACTGAGAGACCACTTCGATTTGAGTCACCCCGATGATGATGCTATTCCACTACTGTTACACAATCCCACTCCACGGCCTTGGAGTGGAACAATAACTGTTGATGGCGTTGCTTTTGATAGCAAATCCTGGTTGAATACCGATTTTGCCAGAATCGAGATTGCCGATTCCAATGCGACATTCGGTGTCAACGCAGAGATGATGGTATCGCCTCCACAATGGAGTTTGCACGTTCACTCTGACCGTGTTGCCAATGTCAACCTGCCACGTATCGTTGGAGGCTTGAACGTCTGCGACCTACCGCCTGGCCTGCATCTGGTTCATCTATTGCCGGGAATCGATCTAAGTATACCAACCGCACAGGAAGTTGTTGTAGACCGCGAAGGAATGTGGATGGAGAATGGGCTGATCAAAGTCATCCTCAGAGATGATGGGCGTTTTGACCTCATTGATCTAGAAAACGGAAGAACTTGGAGTGGCCTTGGCGTATTGGAAGATGATGAAGATGCAGGAGACTCATACGACCATTCACCGGGTGGATTCCCGATTCCGGTTGGCGACGGCAAAGGTCCGGGACTTGATGAAAGACCTGACCATGTTGACCGGAGAGTTCTGCATTCTGAGGCACATGAAAACACTTGTAACATTCAGATGATGATCGAGAAGGAGAACCCATGGGCCTCGACCATGCACCTTCAGATGGAGTGGAGGATTCCCAAACGTTTCCACGACGAAACCCAAGAGAGGAGCAATGAACATGACTGGCTGATAGTTGACCACTATCTGACAGTTCGAAGTGGCAGTCGGTTCCTCGAGGTCGAGACCTCGGTTGACAATACCTGTAACGACCATCGCTTGAGAGTGGTTCTACCCGCTGGAATAGAATCGGATACCGTCTTCGCAGGCGGTGCTTTTGATGTCATTGAAAGACCATGGCACTTCCCACATATCACTGAATGGAATCAACCTGAAGTACCAACCCAACACGTCTCCCAATTCCTTGCAGTTGAAGATGAGGAACATGGTTTGGCCATGCTTTGTCCGGGCAGCAATGAATACGAAGCAAGGCCAAGTGAATACGGAGGAGGATTAGACCTCTGTCTGACTGCTCTTCGTAGCATTGGCTGGCTATCCAGAGATGGATTTGCATGGCGACGCAACCGCGCAGGGCCTTGTTTCCCAGCCCCCGGAGCGCAGTGCCTTGGCACCTCTTGGTTCCGCTGGGGAGTATTGCCCTATGAGGGAAGATGGAGTAATTGTGAAAACGATGCATTGGCAGTTCATGAAGTGGCTGAGATGTTGGCCGCTCAGGCAGCCATCATTCCCGGCATCCCAAAACCTCAGTTGGATGGTTCATTCGATGACGCAGAAGGTGGCGCTGATTTTGGAACCTCTCTGCAACAATATCGTTTGAATGGCCCTTCTCCCAAACCGCTGTTCGCCAGTCTCAAGCCCTGTGAAGATGGACAAGGAGCAGCGCTACGGCTTTGGAATCCAACAACTGAAGACTGGATTGGTGAATTGAGTAGCGACATCTGGGAACTTGTAGTCGAATGTGATCTTCTAGAAAATGCCATCACAACTTGTGAAAATGGCAACATCACAATCCCAGCAAAGTGCATCCGCACTTTCCGACTATCTTGAGGTGAGATGATTGTGGGAAGATGTCTTCTCCAATGATTGGGTTGCTGCATCACAACGGTTCAATCACTACGCTGAGAAACTCTCAGAGGCTGGACACGAAGTGATACTCAAGAGATTGCCCCTTGATATCAAGGGACCCGTCGAGGAGCAATTAGGAATTGATACCTGCATCATCGGTGACCCCAAGGGAAAGAAACTGCTGCTATCGACATCTGGAATCCATGGAGTTGAAGGATACCCTGGCTCAGCAATCCAATTGCATATCATGCGTGATATCCTTGAAAATAAACCGCCTGAAGGGGTGACGGTGGGATTTGTTCATTCTCTCAATCCTTGGGGGATGGCTTGGTTGCGCAGAGTCAATGAGAACAATGCCGACCTGAACCGTAACTTCCTGCCTCCTGATGAGAACTACGAAGGAGAGCCTGAAGGATATTCAATTGTTAACCCGTTGATCAATCCCAAACTTCCGCCAGAAGAGAAGGAGAAATGGTTCTTCCTTCGGGCATTATCACATGTCCTCAAACATGGCTGGACTAAAACCAAACAATCCATCGCTGAGGGACAGTACACGAGACCTGAGGCGATGCAGTATGGCGGTTCTGAACTGCAACAGGGACCTCAGAAATTCCTTGAATGGTTGCAGCCTCTACTCGAATCCGCCACACAGGTGGTAGCAATCGACCTCCACACAGGATTGGGTAAATTCGGCCAAGATACACTATTGGTCAATCCCGGCATGGGTGAGAAGAAAATCACTGCAATGCGCAATCGCTATGGAAAGAGAATCTGCCCATTGGATGCCTCCGCAGGCGTGGCCTATCGCACCAGAGGTGACCTGCACCAAGGCTTGATGGGGCGCTGGAGTGACATGGATTGGACTTGTATCACACAAGAGTTCGGGACATACAAGCCATTCAAGGTTCTCAATTCCCTGCGCCGCGAAAACTCATGGAGTCAATACGGGGATGTGGATGACATGTATGGACATTGGAGCCGAAGAAATCTGCTCAGAGTCTTCAACCCCAAGAATGATGATTGGAGAGGGATGCTTTTGAAACGTGGCCGAATCCTCTTTGAACAGGCGGTGGCGCAACTTCAGGATGGGGATTAGATGAAGGAGGTCAAAGTCAAGGCGCCGGTTCGTATCGATCTTGCTGGAGGCTGGACAGATTGCGCTCCATTCACCCATGATCATGGTGGAGAAGTTGTCAACGTCGCCATCAACCAGTATATCACAGCCAGTTTCAAGATTGACGACGAAGATCGTATCAGTGTTCAATATGAGTCAGAGGTTCCTGGCTCCAGTGGACTGGGGACCAGTGCTGCACTGAACGTTGCCTTTCTATCTGCCATCAGTGGAGAAGGGCGCAGCACGAGTGAAATTGCAGAGTTGGCCTACCAATTTGAAGCATTATTGGGAAACCGTGGCGGTCGCCAAGACCAATGGGCTGCTGCAGGTGGTGGAATTCAACACCTGATGTTTGCAGGAGAATCGGTTGAAATATTGCCATTTGAACCACTTCCCAGTGCCAAACGGTGGTTACAAAGGCAACTTGTTCTAGCCTATACCGGCATCTCTCATGTAAGTGGAGATATCCACCAAGGAGTATGGGATCGATACGATGCAGGGGATGAAGCGGTAATGGAATCACTGATGGTGATTCGAAAAGCAGCACGGCAACTGGCTGGTGGATTACAGAAAGATAGGCGCGACGAAGTGATATTCGCCATGCGCAATGTCACTGAAGCGATTGAGAATATGGCACCTGAACTCAATGCTCCTTATCGGAAAGTGGTTGATGCTCTAGTGGAATCACGAGATATTCTCGCTTGGAAAGGCATGGGTGCTGCTGGAGGAGGGTGCATTGGTATGTTTGCCAATATCGGAAAGGAAGACGCTGTCAAGCAAGTCTGCGAAGAGGCAGGTTGGAGCATCATCGACTGGCAGATAGACGAGGAAGGGCTCGTCAGAGAAACTACTGAGAATTGAACTCCTCAAGTACAGGCAATAGTGGCTCAATAATGCCCGAGAACCATCTCACCATCTCTTCAGAGGAAATATCTGCTGCTGAACGACCCATCAACAGCGGCCACAAACCCATACTTGGCGGATAGAGTTCTGCTGACATCATGGGTTGCAAAGATATTCGCTTGGTTGAATCTGCCCAATCATCTGCGGCCCCACTATCTGTAGCCAACTGGTGGAGAAGGCCACCTTTGCCGCACATCATCTTGGTCCGTGCCACATCGAGAAGATTCTGCCTCGACTCATCCTCTCGGTCCAACTCCCCTTCAGGAGCACGTTCGAAAATGAAGAAACCACGCTCGACACGAGGCGCGTCTGGATTCCACCCGAGACCCATGAAGATAGTGAACAATGAATCTGAATTCTCAGGTGCTCGGATGTACCATCCGCAGCGATCAGGCTTGTTATCAACCTCTAGATGCCATGTCCAATCAGGAAGATGTGGAGAGAAACGCTCTCTCCAGTTTCGCATTTCCTGACGCACTGGAACGTTTGCAATCACATATTCAGGAGCAAAATCATCGATTGCGCTGATTCTTTGAAGACATCGCTCAAAAGCAGGAAACCATGAGTCGGCCTCCACTCTAGAATCGTGCTCAAACCAATCGATGGGAATTGACCATTTGTGCAATCCATGAATCTCCTGCAGCACTGATGGAGAGAAATCTATCGCATCTTTGGAGACCACGAACATATGGTGCGGACGTGTTTCTGCCTCCATCTCTCCTTGTCGCTTCAGTTCTTCCTTCAAGGAAAGAATATCCGCACTGATGCTCAATCGAACTCTCTCGTCGTTGAGAGAGACTACGCCATGGGTGCAGTTTGGCACCTCTAATTCACCCTGAGGAGACGGAGAGTGAGTGCCATTCATTGGATGGTCATCAAAATCAATCTCTGTCCAAAGGATATTGAACAGGACTTCAGGAGTCATTCAAGGCCTCCAACACACCGTCCGAGTAGCGAATACACTGGCCAACTTCTGCAACCAGATATTGTTTATCTGGGAGTCTAGAAGTCATCTCATCAACGAATATCTGTGGGTCAACGGTATTTCCAGGGTCCATCCCATAATGCATGGGTATTGCGCAACGTGGGGCCACTCTCTCAATGAGATCAACGGCTTGTCCATGATGGAGATTATCGTTGCCGTTGATACATAACAAGGCGATGTCAAGAGAAGTTTCAGGCGCCAGTCTCTGATTCGCTTTACCGATGGCAGTATGCCAACCTGGCCAAGGTTGTCCATCGCCCATGTGGTAGATAGTCACCCCACCGCTTTCAATGACATATCCCACATACCAACTGGCTCCAGTATGGTCGAAATCGAGTTCCTCATGCGCAGCTGGAACACACCAGAGCCGAAGATTGCCGAGGTCAAGTGGGCCGTGTCCATGGGCTGGAATGATTCGTGAAGATTCAACGCCCCAGCCCTCGACGACATCCACACTTCGGCTCGGAATGACGAAATCAGTCTGTGCTTGGGCTTCTGCAATTAGCGGGATGGTTTCGGGACAAAGATGGTCATCGTGCCAGTGGCTACAGAGAACATGGTCAAGTTCGGGAAAATTCGAAGGATGAAGGGGGTATTCCCCAAGCAGTTTCGCCCAATGGTCTCCAGCGAAGACATCTCTCCACCAAGGGTCGATGACAAAGGTTGCTTCACTGGTCTTCAGCAACCAAGATGCTTGAGTCAACCACCATAGATATGCCTCGCCGTACACTGGTTTTGCAGCAGTGACCTGAGCGACGAGTTGCTCATCCCTACAGGCCGGTTGGATGCGCAAGGTGCCCTGATTATTTCGAGAGGAACCGGGAGTCTGGTCGTCTTCAAGCGTCGCCATCGAGCCTCGATACAGGTACAAGTGATGAGGCTTGCGAAGAATGAGCGTCTGTGCGAAGACTCAAGATTCAGCACCCGATGGTCAATTCATGCAGAGGGTCTTGGCTGCGCTGACCATGTGCCTGATTCTGCTGTTGAGCAGTGTTATTGGGAGCATCTCAAACTCCTCCGATGTGGAGGCAAATGCGCTACCTGAGGAGATGGACCCCCAGCCTTCAGGAGCACGCGCCTATGACAACCTTGAGAACTTCATCGATGGTTCATATCGTATCATCGACAGCGACGCCAACAAAGATAGAAGGGCGTGGATAAAATCAGAGTTGGAAATCGACGGATTTGAGGTTGAGGAACAATCCTTCTCCACCGATGAGTGCAGTGAATGCATGAATATCGTAGCCACATTGCCGGGAAAGAATACTGATTCATGGATTGTAGTAGGGGCGCACCATGATGCCATCTGTTATTCTCCACCTCCGTTGATCGGTGTTACCTATCCCACCTGTAGGTCTCAAGGAGCCTATGATGATGGAACCGGAGTCGCCAATCTTCTGGAGTTGGCCAGAGTGATGAAGGCGTGGGAGTATGTGCCTGAACACACATGGAAATTCGCCTTTTGGGATTACGAGGAATGGCAGGGTTCATCTTCTAGCGAAGGAGGGGGCAAAGGAAGTCTACATTTCGTTGAGACAGTTCCAGAAGGAGTTGATGTTGCCACCTACATCAATCTCGATATGTTCGGATTGAACTGGCCTCTCACGCCACCGAATCTACCAACATGCAGTGAGGACTTTTTCACTCTCTATCTATTCGCATCTCCAATTGAAGATTGGTCATACTACACCGACCGAGACCTGAATGTGACTGAACATATGCGAACTGATGCTGCAAGGCTGCAGAGTCAACTCAAGGAAATTCTGCACCAACATCTGGATTATCCTGTGGAATGGGTCACCGTAGTCGATGATACCAAAGGGAATTCTGACCATTACAACTTCATCCAAGGCGGATATGCAAGCGTCTGGATACGCGGAATGCATGAATATATTCTAGAAGAAGGGGACACCTGTGAGCAGACCATCAAACACGCTCAAACAGATAATCTGGTCACGCTTCGAACCTATGCAGGGGGACAGGATGAACTGCAACAGGGTTTCCAGACCGCATTGAATGCACTGGCGATGTTCGGCTGGTGGGATATGAATGTCAGTCATGGCCTAGGACCTTCCACCTTCAACGAAAACAGCGGCGCAGTTAGCGGGTGGGGGGCTGGTTGGTTGTGGTTTCTCATCATTCCATTGATTGCAGTCCCTGTAGTCTGGTTAGCCCGCTCGCCTGAACCTGAAATACTGATGGCTGAACAAGAAATGGTTGCTGAATTACTTGATGGGGTAGAGGAATTCGATGCAAGCACTTCAACGGGTTGAATAACCATCCCTTGTTCCGCTGTCCATGGGAGCAATTGAGGAATATGCCGAAGCAGCAGAAACTGACTTTCTCATCTTCACTGGAAATTTCTGCGGCTACTGTGCCGCCTTGAAGAGATACCTTCCCAGCAAGGGAATGACTTTCACCGAGTATAACATGGATGAACATTCAGGATTGCGAGAAGATGTAGTCAATGCTACTCGACATCGCACTGTACCTGTAGTCTTCGATTTGAGGAATGGGACTCCCGAATATATCGGTGGCTTCGATGAGACAAGAGCATTGCTGGGTTGAACCTGTTCAAAGTGTCCAACTTTGTTCAAGTCCACCTGCAACTCTGAGATGAACCATTGAATCTGAACCGGATAGATGGACTGTCAGAGTATATTCTCCTGTAAGCGAAGGAATGGTGCCAATGGCATGATTCTCCTCCGAGCCAGCCCCCCAGGCTCGATTGAGTGAAGTCGCCTCAAGATGATCCTTGATGGTCATTGACCCCGATGAGCCTGCTGATTCATCGATGATTACATCCAGATACCAAACCAGATGGTCAAAATCCGTTCCACTGGGGTGCCCCTCATCGAGAAATGAATCGGAGACCTCTCCATCCAGATTCTCGTATACTGCATCTTTCAGGTCGGTTGCTCGCACAAACCAGACCTGTCCATCGTGACCTCTGCCATTGTCTGTCAATTCCATGTCAAACATACTCTCTCCACTTCCCGAGGTCCATTCGAAACTACGAAGGAAGCCTATCTTCCCATCAAAGACGTAGTCGATAGTGCCCCCTCCACCGGTTGTCGCTTCAATCAAAGCACCATCGGAGTTCAGTTCGGCCACCTCAGCGGTCCAATCGAATCCAAACAAAGTGAACTGCCAACTGTTTCCAATTTCCATCGGGAAGTTGAACACCGTCTGTGCAAGTCCATTCTCGTAGACCTTTAGGTCGCTGAATGTAAGGCGTCCAAGGAATGGATTGTGGTTGAGAACGGCATGTCTCTGTGCTTCGGCCCGACTGGAAATAGCCAGCATCCAGTTGTCAGCCGACTCATCCTTCTCGGCGATGACCAGACGAGCGGTGTCTTGGCCATATTGAGGAGTGGTGAAGATGTATTGGAACCAATCTCCAACCTTCCAGCCCGGCTCTTCATCGACCTGTAATTCCTCAGCCGTTGGCTCGCCCCCACCCAGACAACCACTGAGACTGGAACCCAGCAACAGAAACAGCAGCAGCAATGCGCGCATGGCCGGTCCACAGGTGGACCTTTCTTGAGCCTTGCTTCAATCCGTCTTCAGACGATGATTGGAACGATGACCAGACTGACGATTGACATCAACTTGATGAGAATATTGAGTGAAGGCCCGCTGGTATCCTTGAATGGGTCTCCGATGGTATCTCCGATGACTGCTGCAGAGTGCGCTTCGCCACCCTTCTCTTCACCCTCGATCTCTCCTTGCTCGATGGCTTTCTTGGCATTGTCCCAAGCACCACCAGCGTTAGCCATGAACAGAGCCATCAGGACTCCAGTGACCGTTGCTCCAGCGAGCAGGCCACCGAGTGCAACAGGACCAAGCAATAGTCCGATGATGACAGGAGAGAGCACCGCCACCAATCCTGGAGCAATCATCTCACGCAATGCTGCCTTGGTCGAGATATCAACACAAGATGCACTGTCTGGATAGGAGACTCCATCGGCCTCTATCTCCAAGGGCCATGTGGTCGGGTCGTCCAAGTCTCCATCGAAGTCCTTGTCATCACTGAGTTTTGCCTTCATGATAGCGAACTGGCGACGAATCTCGGTCACCATGTCTCCAGCAGCCTTGCCCACACTGGTCATCGTCATCGCTGCGACCACGAATGGTAGGGCACCACCGATGAGAAGGCCGATGACAACCATTGGGTCATCCAGGGCCATTGTGAATGCATCATCTCCTGTCCAACCCTCAACAACTGCTGACTTGTATGCAGCGAATAGAGCAAGAGCGGTCAGTGCAGCACTGCCAATAGCGAATCCCTTGCCGATTGCAGCGGTGGTGTTTCCAATACTGTCTAGACCATCTGTGATTTCTCGCACCTCAGGTCCAAGTTCTGCCATCTCTGATATTCCACCGGCGTTGTCTGCTACTGGACCATATGCATCAACGGTCATGGTGACACCTACTGTTGCCAACATTCCCATTGCAGCCATTGCGATTCCATAGAGGCCTGCATAGGAATTGGCCAGATATATTCCGACTGCAATCAATACCACAGGCAGGAAGACCGACATCATTCCTGTAGAAAGGCCAGCGATTGCATTGGTTGCCGGTCCAGTCTTGGACATCTCACCTATGTGTGGAACTGCCTTTGGCTTGATTCCAAAGACCTTCTCGATACCGGTATAGTATTCGGTCACAAGACCGATGAAGATACCAACCAGACTGCCGTAGATGACTGCCCACATGGCTCCCATTTCCTTTCCATCCCCAACAGCGTCAGAATAATCTAATCTCTGCATTGCTAGATAGCCACCAACCCAGAACAAACCTGCTCCGATGAATGTGGTGTTTCGAAGCGCTGCAGCAGCATCGCCACCCTTGAGGAACTTCATGGAGGACACACCGATGATGCTGGCGACATATCCTATCAATCCGAGTATTATGGGAAGCAAGACATACTTGGGCCCCAATTCGGGGTCTACTGCTGCGATGACCATCGCAGCGATGATCGAGCCAACGAATGACTCGAAGATATCTGCGCCCATTCCTGCAACGTCGCCTACATTGTCTCCTACATTGTCTGCGATGACACCAGGATTATGAGGGTCATCCTCTGGAATACCTGCTTCGACCTTACCAACAAGGTCAGCGCCAACGTCTGCCGCCTTGGTGTAGATTCCACCACCAACACGGGCGAACAGGGCTATGCTGCTTGCACCCATACCGAAACCGGCGATATACTGGACATTGTCCACGTCCTGTCCAAACCAGACATACATGACAGCAACACCGAGCAGACCCAGTCCACCAACAGCGAGTCCCATGACTGCACCACCATTGAATGAAGTTTCCAAAGCGGCTGCTTGGCCACCATCCTTGGCAGCCATGGCAGTACGGCCATTGGCTGAGGTTGCAGCCTGCATACCAGAGAATCCAGCGACGACACTGGCCAATGCACCGATGAGGAAGGCGACAGATGTCTGCCAACCAATACCTGCGGCGAGCGCTACTGCAACGACTCCAACGAAAATTGCAAGATACTTGTATTCAGCCTTCAAGAAGGCCATTGCACCATCCTGTATCTCGCCAGTGATTCGAGCAACCGTCTCATTCTCAATTTTGATCGAGTTCACTTTCTTGAACAACATGAAAGCTATAGCAAGTCCGAAAACCGCTACTCCAATCGCAATATATCCAACTTCAACATTCTCCAACAAC
>JASMHR010000028.1 GCA_030750665.1 Candidatus Poseidoniaceae archaeon | reverse complement strand
GGTTGAAGGAATACGAAATTATCTGGAAAAAGGAGTTCCCTCCATATAACAAGATACTCAAAGGCAAGACTGCGCTTTATAGATTGAGTGATTCTGAATTGTCATTCATGGGAAGATGTCTTCCAAAAGAGATGTCAAAAATGAGCGCACTGACCAAACTGAGTGTCGGTTTGAAGATACTGTTCATCAAACCGCTATTACTTACTCGGAGAGTTATTTCAGTGCTGTTATCATTTGGCTACAGCCGAGCGAGATACTACGGTTGGTAGCAAGCAGATTATCAAGCCAATGCTACACGCGTGGATGAGAAGTGATGTGGGGAGTCAGCCTTCCAATCGCCTGTTTGGCCGCTCTTGCTCTGGCCTTTGATATTCCAGATAAGATTGACAGGAAGTGGTTGAGCAAACTATTGCACCTACTTGTCGCACTTCCCTTCCTAGTCATGGCATTCCTGTTTCTCTCAGATACTTACGCCTATCGATTGGTCTGGGAACATGGAGGTGCAGACCTTCCTCTGCGCTATCGACTGGCAGCACTTTGGGAAGGGCGTGAAGGTCCGATATTGATGTGGGCTGCAACCATGGCCCTCATTGGTGCGATGACTGATGAAGTGATGAAAGGGGAAAGTATGGCTTGCAGAAAGAAAAGAATGGCTGCTTTCCATGGGTTCAGCGTATTCCTGTTATTTCTAGCTTGGAGCATGGGCACTTTCGATGCTGCTGCTGCTCCAGATGCTCCACGTTCACAATTGAACGAGTTACTACAGACCGACCTAATGGTTATTCATCCACCAATTGTATTCCTGTACTATTCGCTATGTATCGCCCTGAGCAGTATTGTGATCTCGACACTGTTCAGCAGTGATGTCGAGATGGATGGCCTGCGACATCGATTGCTTCCTGTGGCTAGACCTGCAATGTTGGTCGGAACACTTGGAATCGGTCTAGGTGGATTGTGGGCCTACACAGTTCTCGACTGGGGCGGATATTGGGCATGGGATCCTGTAGAGACTGCAAGCCTACTCCCATGGTTAGCCATCGTAGTATTGTTACATCTTCCACAGCGACCGGGTAAAACGGATGCACGTTGGTGGGCTCTAGCTGGAATCATGCCAGGTGCGCTGGCCATGATGTCAACTCTGGTCACCAGAGCCAATGGAGTCTGGGTCAGTCGACATGCATTTGTTGGTGATGGAAGTGGAACCATCCCAAGCGATGTGTGGAATCGATTGATGCTCATTCGAGGAGATATCGGCGTGGGAATCGAAGTGGTAGGATATCTGCTTCTCATCATTCTAACACTGTCTACATGGGTTGCATGGTTGATCAGACAAGAACTACGACAAGAAGAAGACGGACACGGATTATCTTGGAACTGGTCCATTCCATGGATGGTCATTCCAGCCTCAGCCATCTTGGTGACTCTGTTCCAGCCAATTGGAGAACAAGAAGTGGCTGACCTGTTCTGGGGTGGAGTATCCGGGATTTTCATCAGCATCGTTGGTTTTGCACCTCTACTTTCATTGATTGAATACAAGAAAATCATTCTGGAACGCTTCAAGAACCCGGTAAACAGCCTGATGTTGTTAGGCACATTTGCAGCAGCATTTCTCTCTGGAGACCTGATTATTGGAGCATTAGCGATACTGATGGTTCTGCCTCTGGCCAGCAAAAAGGAGGCGCAGAGTTCTGGAGCATTACTGGTGATTCCTGTACTGTTCTGGATTTTCGCTGCATGGGCCCAAATCGTAGATATCCAGACTTCTGCAGTTGGGATGGGAGTGATTTTGCTACCATGGTTGATACTTTCTGAAGAAGGGCGCAGCGAATATGGACCCCAGAGTCTAGCACTGCTTGCGCCTTCTACCATCGGGGCGGCATTCATCCTCTTGACGTGGATGCTGTTGTTCGCCAGCATTGATTCGCCTCGATTTGAATCACAAGAATTGTTGGGTTCGATATTAATCTCAATCGTTGTTCTAGCATTAACGGTGTATGGTTGGAGAAGAAATGTTGAGAAGAAGAAACAGTTATTGTTTGCATTTGGAATATTGTTGGCATCTCTGATGCTCGCGGCTTCTGCACCTAATTCTCTTCCTGGAGATTCTGCTGATACCCTTTCTGGAGTCTTTGTACGAGGGCATATTGCTTGGCTTCTCACATTACCTCTAGTGATGGCAATTCCATCCCTGTCGACCGAACTTGGGCGAACAGGCAAGACACTGAAAGCGAGAGTGCAGAAATTTGGATTGAAGGGGTCAAGCAATCGTTGGAGAATTCTAGGGGCACATACCGTTCATCTCGGATTGTTGTTACTCTTGCTTGGACATGTGTTCACAACCACGCTTATCGACAGAGGAGATGCTGGACATAGGTACAGCCTGAACAAGGATCAGGCGACAATTATCGATGATGAAGCATTCATCTTTCGAGGAATTGACGTCATTTCAATGGATGATTCGGAGTTTGAAGATAGATTCATTGTTGGAGACGGATACATCGGTGCAGAAATCGATGTCCATGAAGTAGTGGATGGAGAGATTGGGGACTTGATAACTACGCTGAAACCAGGGGTCCTCAGATTTGATTCTCCTAATGGGAGAGTGACGGCACGTAGTGAGATAGATAGCCACGCACGATACCATGGAGACCTGATAGTCATCTTCGACTCAAGTCAGGCTGGTGGATTGATGAGTGCTTCGTTGATGGGTGGGCTGGAAGAGGTAAATTCCATCAGAGTGACCATCTATGACCTCAATGGGAGCCACTTGGTCTGGATTGGTTGGTCGTTGATGTTGCTTGGATTGGCACTGGGTTCCGCTACTTGGAAAAAGCCACAAAGCAGCGAAGAAGAATGAAATTTCGGGGTTGCTTTAGCATATCTCTGGTTCTGTTCAAGGCCGTTTCAATGATAAAGGGGGAGTCGGTCGGCGGCTCGCCCCTAAGGGGGAGGATGTGCTACCTTGGATAGTGGAACCATCGTTCATGTAGATTATGAATTGTATAATGCAGACACAGGTGACCTACTGGAGACCACTCTTGAAGAGGTCGCCAAAGAACATGAGATTCATCAGGAAGGGCGAGGCTACAGCCCATTGGTCACTGTTGTCGGAGGAGGACAGTTGATTGAAGGATTCGAAGACAGCCTGCTCGAAGCCGAAGCCGAAACCGAGTACGATATCGATATCGAGCCAGCCAAGGGATATGGGGACAAGGACACCACCATGATTGAGACAATCAATCAGGACAAATTGATGCGCGCAGTAAGCGACCCTCAATCTCTGGGCATCGGTTCGCCCGTTGAAATTGGAGGAAGAACTGGAATCTTGACTCTCTTTGCTGCAGGACGCGCTCGAGTCGATTTCAATCACCCTCTGGCTGGACGGACACTTCGCTACAAGTACACCATCGTCAAAGTAGTCGAAGATCGTGCTGAGAAAGTCGTAGCACTTCTCAAATCTAATTCCGGACACGATGATTTTGAAGTCGACTTTGATGGCGATGATGTCTCTGTCATCGTTCCTCAGTCGATGCTTTTCGATACCAATGCAGCGATGATGAAGTTCCGAGTGGTTTCTGTTCTACGTGAAGCAATGGATGTTGGCAAGGTTTCTTTTGTCGAGGTTCACGAACCTCGTGCCGCAATAGAAGATGCTGATGACCATGAGCACGATTGTGAAGACCCTGATTGTGAACATGAAACTCATGCTCACGGCGAAGAAGAGTGATTCTTCAGCCAAAAGGCAATGCGTGACTCCCTAGTGGCGAGTCCAAGTGATATTGGTGATGGAGCCGAGTAAGATGACGGAAGACGAGGCTTCTGAATCTGATGAAGACAGTAAGGGTGATGTGAAATCTGATGAGGAAACTCTGACATTCACTCCCCCTTTGCCAGATGAACAGTACAGTAAATTCGAGATGGCCTCAGTATATCTGTTACTGGGAACTCTATCCACTCTCATCTTGGGCTCATTATTGCTCCCATCCCTGTTCTGGGATGGATTCCTCGGACCGATGGTATGGGATCCGGTGAATGAAGATGCATCGAAGGGGGACGCTGGATACAATCCATTCAACACGATGTTGTTCACCAGTATCTTGCTGTTAACCGCGGTTGTCCTTTCTGCCATATTCCGGAAATCAGCCTTGCCAGCAGACCCACGTACGATTCTGGTCTTCATCCCATGGGTGGCTCTAGCCAGTATCGTCAGGGTTCTAGAGGATTCTGAACTGTACCCTGAATCATATCAGATACTGTTCATTTCACCCATCATACATTTTCATCTCGCCATATGGCTCACTATAAGCGCAGCACTGGGTGGGTGGGCGGCACGAATTCCAGAATCTTCAGAGAACAATACTGCATCAATATTGAGTGGAAGACACCGCCTGATTTCCATCTCCATGTTGCTGCTGATGTGGCTCCTGTTCTATTCTCCCGCTCTGGCATCTGATTCGGAGATTGGCATCCTGTGGCCGGTCATTGCCCTGATCTGTTCTGTGATGGTTGCAACTTGGTTGTCTGCTGAAGAGCAGTGGGGTGGAATGGAACGTGCTCTATTGACGGTAGGTTGGGGAGGAGTCGTCATGGGCTTTGGATTCTGGCTTCAGTTTCAATCAACACCCTGGCATCCTTCCAATGAGGCTGCATGGTGGCCAGTTTTCATCATTCTCGGAATTCCAACTTTGATATGTTGGCAAATGTTTCGAATGGGAAACTCAGCAAACTTGAGAATGACTGCGGCTGGATACGAAAGTGGCGTTCTTCCAAAAGGCATCAGTGTGGTGGAGTGGGAAAAGGGAGAGCCTCCTGAGAAAGAGGAGTATGAAGCGGATGCCCGCATCGCCTTGCTCGCCAACCCATTGGTACTCGCATTCACCTTTGGTCAACTGTGCGATGGGTTGGCAACATGGATGGGAATCGATTTCTTTGGCTATAGTGAGAAGCATGTTGTCAGTTCCCAGATAATCGAATGGGGGGCTGCCATTACCGGAGATGCCGGAGCATGGCTGTTCTTCTTGACCAAAGCGCTGTTGACTACAATATTGATCTGGGTGTTCACAGAGATTAGAGTTGAACATCGAAACCGACATCTCAGGTTGCTCATAGTCCTCGCCTTACTCATTGTTGGCCTTGCTCCAGGCCTGAGAGACCTAGGCCGACTGATGCTCGGCGTCTGAGGTCGGTGAAGGCCTCTCCAACCATATGCTTCAAGGCGGGGCTACAAGTCCCTCATGATGAGAGGGGGAAGCATGGACCGATTATCCACTCGTGTTGATAGAGGCGGACCTGATTTTGAAGTCAGGAAGCGGCACAATCAACAATTGTTGGATGAACTCAACAAACGGATGACTACTGCACGATCTGGTGGTGGAGGAAAATATGAGATCAGGCACCGCAGTCGTGGCAAACTATTACCTCGCGAACGTATCGAAAGAATCGTCGACGCAGGAACTGCATTTCTTGAATTATCTACGCTAGCGGCCAATGGCCTGTACGATGGAAATGCGCATAGTGCGGGTATAGTCACAGGTATTGGCCTCGTGCACGGAAGGGAATGTATGTTCATTGCCAACGATGCCACAGTCAAGGGTGGTTCATATTATCCACTCACTGTCAAGAAACATATTCGGGCTCAAGAAATAGCCGATGAGAACCATCTACCATGCCTATATCTGGTCGATTCTGGAGGAGCATTCCTGCCCCTCCAAGATGAGGTGTTTCCCGACAAGGGACACTTTGGTCGAATATTCCGAAATCAAGCAATGCTCAGCGGCAAGGGCATCCCGCAAGTAGCTGCTGTCCTCGGTTCATGTACTGCTGGAGGAGCATATGTCCCAGCAATGTCTGATGAGTCGATAATTGTCAGAGGAAATGGTACCATCTTCTTAGCAGGCCCACCTTTGGTAAAGGCTGCAACTGGTGAAGTAGTCACGGCTGAAGAATTGGGGGGAGCAGAAGTTCACACCGTGGAATCTGGAGTTGCTGACCACTATGCTGAAGATGAGACTGAGGCCTTGAGGTTGGTTAGGAATATCGTCGAAAATCTCAACCCGACTGAAAAGAGTAAACTTGACAGAAGTGCTCCAGAAGAGCCAGCTCATGATATTGAGGACCTCCTCGGGTTAATTCCTGATGATAATCGTACACCATACGATGTTCGCGAAGTAATAGCAAGAGTGGTGGATGGTTCCCGATTCCACGAATTCAAGGCAAGATATGGAACTACCTTGGTCTGTGGATTCGCCAGAATCCATGGGCATCCCGTCGGTATCGTTGCCAATAACGGCATCCTATTCAGTGAATCCAGTCTCAAAGGAGCGCATTTCGTCGAACTCTGCGGTCAACGTGGCATCCCACTTGTATTCCTGCAGAACGTCACAGGATTCATGGTGGGCCGCAAATATGAGGCGGGTGGAATTGCCAAGGATGGGGCCAAACTCGTCACTGCTGTTTCCTGTGTTCCTGTTCCCAAATTCACAGTTATCATCGGTGGGAGCCACGGGGCTGGAAATTACGGAATGTGTGGAAGAGCTTACGACCCAAGGTTCCTGTTCATGTGGCCAAATTCAAGAATTTCAGTTATGGGAGGGCCACAAGCGGCGGATGTGTTGACGACAGTCAAACAGGATCAAAGAGGGAGAGAAGGAAGAGAGCCGATGTATGGCGATGAGTTAGCCGCATTCCGATCTCCGATTCTAGAGAAATACGAAAGAGAAGGCTCTCCATATTATTCAACTGCGCGCATCTGGGATGATGGGATCATCGATCCAAGAGATACCAGAGATGTGTTGGGGCTATGTATCGCTGCCAGTTTGAATGCCCCAATGCCAGATACTGATTATGGTATCTTCAGGATGTGATTTTGCAATTGAAAATGTAAGAATTCCAATTGAAAGGTGAAAAGTATGGAGAAACCCCCTGATACCACTCTGGTGAAACTGGAGATAGATGATGCCAGTTGTCATATCATCCTCTCAAGAGAGGAGAAATACAACGCCATGAATTCGCAGATGATCGAGGAGTTGATTGGGCTGTTGAATTGGAGTGCCGATAATTCCGTCGCAACTCAAGGACGTCTTCACGATGAGGATGGCGTGCCATTGTTACGAGTGGTCATCATCAGTGGCGCTGGCAAACACTTCTGTGCTGGTGCCGACATCAATATGATGCGCGATGCCGGAGCAAAGACTGCTGAGCAGAATCGTGAGGACTCAAAACGTCTCGATGCCCTGTTCAACGGGCTCTGGTCCCATCCATGTTTCACTATTGGCGCAATCCAAGGAGTTGCTCTTGGTGGTGGCGCTGGATTGATTGCTTGCATGGATCATGTTGTGGCTGCAAGAAATACACGTATTGCTCTTTCAGAAGGGAAACTTGGGATTCTACCTGCTGTCATCGGACCCTATGTCTATCGTAGAGTTGGGAGTGCTTGTTTCCGTAGGTTGGCTATGCAGGCAAGTCGTATCGATGCAGACGAGGCTCTACGCATTGGCATGGTTGAACAATTGGTCGATACAGTGGATGACCTTGCAGCAAAGGTCGATGAAATGGTAGCTGAATTGATGACTACTGGACCGATGGCTGTTGCAAAAGCCAAGGAATTGACCCTAAACTTCGATAGATGGACCAGCAATGATGATGAATTACGACAATGGACTCTGGATTATACAAGCAGGATGCGCGCCAGTGATGAAGGTCAAGAAGGCTTGTCCTCGTTCCTTGAGAACAAAGATGCAAACTGGAAGTCCGGCTCAAAATGAGGTATTCAAATGGTTCTTGATTGGATGGAGGGCGCTGAACGTCCCTTCAGCAAAGTACTGGTCGCCAATCGTGGAGAGATTGCCTGCAGGATTATCCGAGCATGTAAGGAATTGGGGTTGAACAGCGTCGCAGTTCATGCTGAAGACGACAAGGACTCGCTATTCGTGGAGATGGCTGATGAATCGATATTGCTTGAAGGCACTGGGCTGGCTCAGACATATCTCAATGGTGAACAAATTATCTCTATCGCTCTGAAGAATGGAGTTCACGCTATACATCCCGGCTTCGGTTTCCTTTCAGAGCGCTCAGATTTCGCCAATGCTGTCAACTCAGCCGGATTGGTGTGGGTTGGCCCGCCTGCACAAGCCATCGACTCGATGGGTGACAAGATGACTGCACGAAGACTGATGCGTCAGGCTGGCGTTCCTGTTATTCCAGGTGAAGAAATAAACGAGTCCGACCCTGAAAAGGAATTGGCTGCGATTCATGAAGCCTCACAACGAATAGGCCTCCCACTGATGATCAAGGCACGCGCTGGTGGAGGTGGTAAAGGAATGAGGATGGTTTCAGAATTCTCTGGAGTGAGGGGCGCGGCACAAGCCGCTCGACGTGAAGCAGAAGCAGCCTTTGGAGATGGCCGAGTCTATATTGAGAAGATGTTAACTTCATCAAGACATATCGAAATACAGATTCTCGCCGATTCGTTCTCCAATGTCATACATCTAGGTGAGAGGGAATGTAGCGTACAACGTCGTCATCAGAAGGTGTTGGAAGAGGCCCCCAGCCCTGTGGTCTCAGAAGGATTGCGCGCACAGATGGGAGCGGCTGCAGTCAATGCAGCAAAAGCGGTATTTTACGAAGGTGCTGGAACTGTTGAATTCCTTGTCACTACGCATGGGACCTTTCATTTTCTTGAGATGAATACCCGGATACAGGTTGAGCACCCGATAACTGAATGTGTGACTGGTGTGGATCTTGTGGTTGAACAATTCCGAATCGCAGCAGGTCTTCCACTGAATCGTGAACAGACAGATATCAGTATCAATGGTCATTCGATTGAAGTCCGGATTTATGCCGAAAGTCCGGCCTCGGGTTTTCTTCCAGCAACTGGAACATTAGCACGTTGGCAAGCGCCCGAAGGACCAGGAGTTAGGGTGGATACTGGAGTTCGCCAAGGAGATGAGGTCACACCAAGTTACGACCCAATGCTGGCGAAGTTGATCGTTCATGCCAGCGACAGAAATGCAGCCATAAGAAGAATGAGGCGAGCACTCTCAGAATTCGTTATTCTAGGAACTGTAACCAATGTGGATTTCCTGCAGGACCTCATCCAACATCCATCATTCAAAGCAGGCAGAACCAGTACTGATTTCATCGCTGAACATTGGGGTAATGGTTGGACAGAGCAAGCACCTTCTATCGATGTTGTTCTCGCTGTGGCTGTTGCTGAAGCCAGTGGAATGCAGCGTAATAAAACGGTTTCAGCGAGCAGTGAGTCATTGGATCCATTACGCCATGACCCGTCGAATCCATTCTTGAGTATAGGAAAGCGATTCCCCTGAGGTGATATCATGCAGAACGAATTCCAAGATTGTAACTCCGAGAAATGGGTGGTGACACTTTCATCCTCTGCTCACGGATTCACTGTTGAGGCGATGAGTAGGGGTGCAGAAAACATTGCCGTTGATGTGCGTGCTGAACGAAAAGGCTCCAAGATATTACTGTCTGATGGAACGATGGCTACTCTATGCAAAGTCGGCGATGATTGGTGGATTCATCACTCAGGTAGGACGCACAAACTGCAACTCATCGAACCAGGACTCGATTCGTCTGAAGATTCAGAAGGTAGCCTAGTGGCCCCGATGCCTGGAACAATACTCGATGTCATGGTGACCAGAGGTGAACAGGTCGCAGCAGGACAAGCATTGATACTCATGGAAGCAATGAAAATGGAGCACAAGGTTGTCGCTCCTACAGATGGACTGATTGAAGCACTGCTCTGCAGTCAAGGGGACAGGGTTGAACAAGGTGCGGTGCTGATTGAACTCTCAGGCAAGGAATAACCTCATCAATAGTGAATATCATCGCGTGGTATGAGTCCCTTGCGTGAAGTCCCTGATAGGGTCAGTGCTGGAAGTCCTAACCCCATTTCTGATATGGCCAAGTATCAACAGATGTATGATTATGCATTGGAGGATTTAGATAGATTCTGGCTTGGAGTGGCTCGTGAAAAAATCACCTGGATGAAAGAGCCGAGCATTGGCCTCAGTGGTTCCTTTAGTGAGATACCCGATGGCCCGCTGAGTTGGTTCAACGACGGGAAATTGAATGTCACTGAATCATGTCTCGACAGCAACCTCGCTAGCAGAGGAGAAAAAATTGCAATTCTCTGGGAAGGCGATGAACCGGATGAATGCCGCAGAATAACCTACAACGAATTACATGGCGAAGTATGTAGGGCTGCGAATGCTTTGAAGGAACTTGGCGTCAGCAAAGGCGACCGGGTGATAATCTACATGGGAATGGTTCCAGAAGCGGCGGTGGCGATGTTGGCATGTGCCCGAATTGGCGCCATTCATTCTGTCGTCTTCGGTGGATTCTCTGCAGAATCACTCAGGGATCGTGTTTTGGATTGTGATTCGAGGGTAATCATCACGCAGGACGAAGGGATGCGTGGAAGTAGGAAGATTCCTCTCAAGGATGTCTGCGACGAGGCATTGGAAGGTGATACTCCTGTTCAGAAAGTTCTGGTCTACCGTAGAACTGGAGGGGATGTACAGTGGGATGATTCCAGAGATGTCTGGTGGCAGGACATTGTCCCTGAGCAATCCACTGAATGTGCGGCAACCGAATGCGATGCTGAAGACCCGTTGTTCATCCTCTATACATCCGGTTCCACTGGTATGCCCAAAGGATTGGTACATACATGTGGAGGATATATCACTTTCACCAGTTACACGCATGAAACCGTATTCGATCTGCGCGAGGACGACGTCTATGCTTGTATGGCCGATGTTGGTTGGATCACAGGACATTCTTACATCGTCTATGGGCCATTGGCCAATGGTGCAACTTCTCTGATGTTTGAATCCATACCCACCTATCCCGATGCGGGTAGATATTGGGACATGGTTGCAAGGCACGGCATCACCATCTTCTATACTGCACCAACGGCGATTCGAGCTCTAGCTGCTCAAGGTAATGACTTCGTCACCGCTCACGACCGCTCTTCGTTAAGGGTATTGGGAACAGTAGGTGAGCCAATCAATCCCGATGCATGGAATTGGTATTACGACGTAGTTGGAGAAGGGAGGTGCAACATCGTTGACACCTGGTGGCAGACCGAAACTGGTGGAATCTGTATCACTCCTATTGCCCCAGCAACTCCAACCACCGGTGGCTCAGCCACCCTGCCAATTCCAGGAATCGTTCCATTGTTGAATGACGCAGATGGAAACCGAATCGATGGCGAGGGGGAAGGGCTGCTTTGTCTTGAGTATCCATGGCCTGGTCAAGCACGAACAGTATGGGGTGACCATCCTCGTTTCGTTTCAACCTACTTTGAACACTTTCCTGGCCTCTACTTCACCGGCGATGGTTGCAAACGCGACAGCAGAGGATATTATTGGATAACAGGACGAGTGGATGATGTCATCAACGTCTCAGGACATAGAATGGGGACTGCTGAATTTGAATCGGTTCTAGTAAGTCATGATTCCGTTGCAGAGGCAGGGGTAGTCGGCTTTCCGCATCCAATCAAGGGTTCTGGAGTCTACTCTTACATAGTTCTCCAGCCTGATGAGACATGGAGTATGGATTTTGCAGATGAATTGAATCTATTATGCAGAAAACAAATCGGCGCCCATGCCAAGATAGACCTCTTCCAACATGTCCCTGGGCTTCCCAAAACGCGTAGTGGCAAAGTGATGCGACGCATCCTTCGCAAAGTCGCTGAAGGAGAACCTGATGCACTTGGAGACATCTCCACTCTTGCGGATCCCAGTGTGGTTGACGCCATCAAAGATGGAGCCAAAACTCTTTGATCAGAAGGAACAGGGCTCAAGCACATCCTTGCCCATGAACGGTATCAGCACTTCAGGGATTTTCACTCGTCCATCTTCAAGTTGATTCTGCTCCATTATCGCCACCAAGGCTCGAGAGGTTGCAACAGCGGTTGAATTGAGTGTGTGTACTGCAGCGTTACCATCCGCAGTACGATATCTCATACGTAGACGGTTGGCCTGATAATCAGTACAATTGGAGCAAGAGACGATTTCCTTGTAGGAGCCAGCACCTGGAAGCCAAGCCTCAAGATCATACTTGCGTGAAGCGACAGTTCCCATATCTCCAGTACAGATGTTGACAACCTCATAGTGGAGACCAAGTTCATCCCACAGGTCGATACAATTCTGAAGTAATTCTTCATGGTGACTCCACGAATCATCCGGATGGGAGATGACTATCTGTTCAACCTTGGTGAACTGATGAACTCGCCAGATTCCTCTGTCTGAGAGCCCATGTGCGCCAACTTCTCGACGAAAACATGGCGAGACTCCCACCATTCGAATCGGTAACAGAGAAGGTTCGATCACCTCATCCATGTACATGGCAGTGAGTGGGTGCTCGCTTGTCGCTATCATGTACAACTTGTCTGGCTCAACGCCATACATGACTGTCTCGAAATCGGCCAAGTCGGTCACGCCTTCGTAGGCCTTACGATTCATCATCACTGGAGGTTGCACGAATGTGAATCCCCGATTACTCAAGAAATCAACAGAATAGGACTGAAGAGCCATTTCAAGTCTCGCAAGGTCACCTTTGAGGAAGAAGAATCGGCTGCCTGCTATCTTGGCAGCACGTTCAAGTTCAACCCATTTGTTCATCTCAATCAATTCATTATGGGTACGTGGTTCAAATCCAAAATCAGGCTTATCCCCATGCACTGAATGTTGAGTATTCCCTCCCTCATCAGCACCAACGGGTACCTCTTGGTGCAAGATATTTGGAATTCTCATTCGGATTGTATCTCTTTCTTCAAGCAGAACATTGGCCTTTTCATCAAGTGAATCTATCACATCTCCAAGGTCCTTCACTTGGGCCATGACTCTCTCGATCTCATCGGTGTCGCCACTCTTCTTGGCGGCTGCTATCTCCTTGGCAGCACTATTGCGTTGACGGCGTGCTTCACTCTGTTGATGGATGGCTTGTCGCCATTCCTCATCCAATCGTAATACTTCATCAATTGACTCATGAGAAATTCCTCGCTTGTCATGGTCTGCACGAATCAGGTCTGCATTCTCCCTGAACGATTTCATATCGAGCATGTCATCATCTCATAATGTAATATTGAATTCCAATGCTTTCCAACCGATGAAGGCTAATCCGAATACGATGTAACCAAGAATACTGCCTCCATTCAATAGTGGCAATCCTGCTTGAGGGATTCCGAGTGCTACTCTGGTCATCAAAATCAAGTATCCGAACAAGCCGCCGATAATGACACCGATAGCTACCCACAAGGCTGCGCTCTCTCCACCCACTGGTGCAAGATAGGTCATAGCCGAGATAACGAGCATTCCTGGGAAGATGATGTCTCCAAGTCCCATGAACATGGCCTCAGCACCACCATTCTTCGGTTTCTTGACCGGCTGCTGTCCTGAAGCACGTGCTGCTTCTGCCGCTTCTGCTTTAGCCTTGAATCCGTCCTTCTTTACCGAAGCAGAAGGAGCCGCCTCTTGTTCAGATGTTGATTCTTCAGTACTTTCATCATCCTCAGAATCTTCTGCATCTGCCTCTTCATCTTCATCATCCCCTCCATCATCGAGCATGGAGAATCCCTTCTCTTGAGGTGCAACCAACAATATCGGCAGATTAAGCCCAATCATGGTATCTGCAAGGTCGAGCATGTGCTTAGATTTGTGTACTGCCCAATGGTCATAGATTGCAGCCAATAACATGAATATAATCACCAACCATGGAACGAACGCTACTCCCAACATGACAACAACTCCTGAACCAACCAACACCCCTGTGGTGTTGACCACATACCATTCAGGTCTCCAAATTAACCACACCATCAACACAGTGGAAACGATCAAACCGACCCACGAAGAAAGGGGGTCAAGTTGAATACCACTCTTGATCAACATTTCATCATTCAGTTGACCACCACTCCAGTTTCCTTCCGAGTACCAAGAAACAACTGCTCCTTCCTCATTTGGAAGAATATGAATAGCATCCGAAGCATCATAATCAATGTGCATGTAATCTATCAGATTTGCACCCCTGAACATATGCAATGTTCCTCCACCTGCCACGAATAACTCATTCCAGCCTCCGTCGCCATAATCCCCCAACCTGATTGCATCGATGGGGCCTTCAAGTGCATCGTTACCTGCGAGAAGCATTCTCTTTTCCTCAGAGACTTCATCATCAGCGATATTGAAGTTCCATGACTTGACATCACCTGATTCGGTTCCTAACAACAACATCATTTCATTGCCAGATTGAGCGGAAAGGTTGTCTTCAGCCCAGGGAGATATGCCCCATTCAACTGCTGTGAAAGTAGTGATTCCATTCACCGAATAATTCCATATCTCCTCCACGTATTCTGCAGGACCCGACTTCCCACCAGTCTGTCCAGAGTTTGTCTCTGGAATCTTGAAGAGAGAGGCGTAGGAATTGTCAACAACCAACATTCTACCCTCAGCCACCTTGAGCGCCATCAATTGCCCCTCTCCAATATTCATTCCGAACGGAAGAAACCATTGCCCATCAGTGACTGCGGGAGGGAAATCGGCACCAATATCCTTGTTTGGATGATATCTTACCAAGCGAGGTTCATGGGTAATGGAATAGGTATAGTTCTGACCATCTATCGAGTGATTGAAACTCAATGAACATACAGCAGGGAAGGTGGCTCGTAGGCAGATATCAGAATCTATCTCAGTTCCATTGCGGTCGAGAACCCACATCAATTCTCCCCCCGAGACAACAAAAGAATCGCTCTGTTCGGTAACCCTCAGATTGGAATCAGGCATATCGAGTTGAGTCTGCCATTTCCAATCATCTTCTTCCGAAGTTACCTCGATAGAATGCGTGAATAGAGACGCGTTATCATCGTCAAGAATAGGTTCTCCCTCCTCATCAAGCAATGGTTCAATATCGTACATCATGAATCCAGTAGTGCCAAGATGTGAAATGAAACTACCCCCACTTTCATTTCCAACTGCAACCTCCTCCATGACAAATGGATCTGGACTCATATCAGGTGCAAGCACCAAATGGGCCAATGGGACGGTAGCATAGACCAAAGCCAACCAAAGAATAACTAGAATCCCTGTCTTGATTATCCATTCCTTCTTTTTCTTGGCCAACCAGATTATCAGAGCAGTGAAAGCGAATATCATCATCAACTCAAGTAATATCCAGCGACCTTGACTAGCACCTTCTTTGCCGAAAGCGCGCAATTCATCGGATTGGTTGTAGAATGGTTGTAGCAACATTCCAAGAGCGATGGTACCAACGAACATCGCTGCCATGGCAAGCATCGAGCCCCATTGTTCCTTCATCGCCTCGATGGCGTATTGAAACTCAGACTTACGCTTTCGAGTTTCCTTGTTCGGGGTTGCCCCTTCCCCTGACATGGCTGTGCGAGTATTACGCTCCCTTTCATGGCTTCTGCCCAGCCATGCATAGCATGGCTATGCGAGGACTGAAGTTCAATGGCCTGTTGTCAAGTTCGTCGATATGATTCGAGATTGGCTTGAAGGTCTACGTTCACGTGGAATTTCATTGGCTCTGGAAGCCACCAAAGAGGCTCTGAATAGCCTGAACAACCCACAACTCTGTGCTCCAGCCATCCACGTTGCTGGAAGTAACGGCAAAGGCACCGCCTGTGCCATCATCAGTACTGCGATGATATTGTCAGGCAAGAAGACTGGAACCTTCACTTCACCTCATATTGCCAGAGTGGAAGAGAGAATCCGAATCGACGGAATACCCATTGCTCCAGCAGAACTCGATACAGCGTTGAGAATGATTCGAGGTATCGATAAAGGATTGACATTCTTTGAAACCACCTGGATTGCAGCGTGTATTTTGTTTGAGCAACACAATGTGGACATGATGGTGGTTGAGGTTGGGCTAGGAGGACGGCTCGATGCGACACGAACCTGCAAAGCCAGCGCTTGTCTAGTCACTTCGATATCGCTTGAGCACACCGATATTCTTGGAGACAGTATCAGAAAGATTGCTTTGGAGAAAGCTGCAATCGCTTCAGAGTGCCCAGTTCTGGTGATGAAGGAGATTGAAGAAGGGAAAGAAGACGTTGAAACTCGATACAATGTACAATGGGTAGATATTGAGGTTGATGATTATCGTCAAGAAGCGGCGATATTGGCTGAAAAGGTGCTTCGAGCGGGAGGGTTTGAAGCGGCTGCGAACAAAGTCCCAGAGGCCGCGGAAGTGATTCGTTGGCCGGCACGAATGCAGCGGGTGAAAGATGGAGGCCGGGAATTCCTACTCGACTCGGCTCACAACCCTAGTGGAATGGAACGCTTCATCGACACTCTTGCACCGATCATCAAGGAGCGTGGATGGAGTTTATTGTTCGGTTCTTCTCCACAGGCGAAACTGAATCAATTCCTGCAACCAATATTGAGACTGATGGAGATGAATCCACCAATCGATGTGGTATGTACCGAAGCGCGCAATGGGCGCTATCCTGCCTTGGCAGCAGAATCGTTCGGATTCGGTCGTGCAATCAGCGATGTAGAAGATGCGCTTGCTTCAATCAATGGAGATTTCATCGTCAGTTGTGGCTCACTGTATCTACAAGGAGAGATTCTCAGCGCTCTGGGAATGGACACTGACCATGACCTGTCTCTTCTCTGAGACAACTTATCATGAGATGCTCATTCGCGAGGGCCGGTGATACTCTGAAGGACAAGCATCTCAGTATTCGAATTGAACAATGTCTCGCTCTAGCCAAAGCCAGCAATTGTCCTCGTCGAAAGTTCGGCGCCCTGTTGGTGGACCCAAACCGAAACGTTGTACTGATGGATGGATACAATGGAGGGCCGCGAGGTGGAGGAGAGTTGTGTGGGGGCAATACTTGTCTGCGCGATGATGAGAGCATCAAATCAGGAACCATGGTGGAGATTGGATGCCATCACGCGGAAATGAACCTGATATGCAATTCCGCCGCTAATGGAGTACCTACGGGTGGCGCATGGTTGATCATCACGGGGGAGCCCTGTATGATGTGTGCCAAGTTGATACATCACGCAGGAATCTCAAGAGTCATCGTTGTGGATGGGGGTTTTGGAGGAACCAATGGAATCGGATATCTCGAAGAACATGATGTTGAGATCCAAAGGACTTCAGGGCCAAAGGACCCACGTGGAAATGACCTCTGATTTTTCAATTGCAGAATCAGAAATTGCAATTACCAGAATCTGCGAGTTCTTGCATAGGTGACCTCAGCATTATGAATCGCCTCCAATAAGCCATCTCTATCTCCAGGAACAACGCCTCGTAACAATCTGGTTGTGGTTGATTCACCTATCCCGCGCCCCATCAAACAGAGTACCGCTTCTATTCCACGTCGCTTGATTGCCTCAGCACAACGATTCATCCTGTCTACATCTGAACGTTCTGATGATGCAACCCATTTCTCCAACATTTCTCGCAGCCCCTCTCTCGCACACGCCATCATACGTCCTTGGCAATGCCTGCACACAACTTCGATCTCCTCAAATCTGGCGACGCGGAAAGTCTTGGTTCCTCCACATTTCAAACAACAAAGAACTGCTCTTTCGTTCATTAAACGAGATTCCAATCGCTCCCGTACCTGAATGTTCGACCAATTCGGCATCAACAGGTCCCTCTCTCCCTTTGGAGAAACTCCTAGACAACCAGGCGCAGTCACCTCCAATCGAATAACACCACTCTGGATGCCGCTAAGCACGTCGGCAGCACCGTGGACATCCATTCGTTCATGGAATAATCTCGCAAGCACTTCATGCATCACTGCCGTCCCCCTGTATCTTCTCAATAATGCTCGAAGATTGATGCGGCGAGGGTCTACTCCCTTGCGTAAGACTCCGAACACCTTCGCAACTTCAGCGAAACGCCAACGTACCTGTCGTGAATTCGGCAAGGTGACCGACAATATCCCTTCAATGGCTTCTGGTGGAGTTTCATTCAACCATTGAACGACATCCTCGGCAGAGATTCCACCCATCTGCAAAGTTATTCTGGTAGCCTCAACCATAATCCGCCCCATCCGTCCAGAACGAGTCGAAGCCATTGCTTGCAATAGATGTG
>JASMHR010000027.1 GCA_030750665.1 Candidatus Poseidoniaceae archaeon | reverse complement strand
TCCCATGCACTGCATAGGGCAATTCTAATCCCTTAAGAGATGCATCAGGATTGTCTTCCAACCATTTTGCTGCCATAACTTCGATTTTCGGCCCACCTGGGAATGGCATGCCATTATCACGCGCGAACTTGTCGAGCATATTCCCAATTCCAATATCCAGAGTTTCACCCAGAACTCGATATCTATCTCCCAATCTAGCAATCACTTGGGTATTGCCTCCAGATACGTACAATAGTACAGGGTCTTCACATCCACATCTCTCTCTGCCTATCTCTATATGTGCAACACAGTGATTAACTCCAACTAAAGGTACTTTGAGAGACTGGGAAAGGGCACGCGCAACCGAAGCGCCAACCCTCAAGCATGGTGCAAGACCTGGGCCCTGTGAATATGATACTGCGGCGATATCTGAAAGTTCCAAACAATTTACTTCCATCCATCTCGCCAGTAGTGATGGGGCATTGTCTGCATGATGATCTGCAGCTTCTCGTGGATGGATTCCACCCTCCTTGGGCCGTAGCAATGCAGAGCAAGAAGGTAATGGTTGACCATTGGAATCAACCAATCCAAATGAGAAAGTATGGGCGGTCGATTCAATCCCGATGGTGACCCCAGCCGACATACCAATCACTCCCGCCTCAGGGGCAGGCCATTTGAACCGCGCCCTCATGGGAGGCATATGCCTACCCTGTTGCTGGACCTCGGACCATTGGCTCACCTGTCCGGTGGCGAGGGTCCATTGACAGGCCAGCAGATGAAGGATGATGATAGCCTAGTGGAAACTGAAGGGAAGGGAATTCTCATCGATGGCGGACACATCCAAAGAATTTCTGATTCTGATGAAATGCGGGCCGAATATGTCGGTGGAAAACGTGGCTTCGGCCTAGTTGGTGAAGAGATAGAAGGTCTGAATGTCATAGAGGTAGGGGGTAGGGCTGTCATCCCTGGATTGGTAGATTCACATACCCATTTACTATGGGGTGGTGATCGTTCTCGGGAGATGAGATGGCGTCAACAAGGTGAATCCTACCAGAGTATCGCCAAGATGGGAGGTGGCATTGTTCACACTGTGCAGCAGACCAGGAGTATGAGGTTGGAGGATCTCATCTCTTCTGGATTGGCGCGAATTGATGTGGCTTTGGCGAATGGTACGACTGCGATGGAGGTGAAGAGCGGATATGGATTGTCAACAGATAGTGAGTTGAGGCTACTGGAGGCGGCATCTCAGTTGCAAGGTGTATCGATCGATTCCACATGGTTAGGGGCTCACGCATCACCTCCGGATATTGAACGCGAAACCTATGTTGAACAGATATTATCGGAACAACTTCCTGCTGTTATTGATAGCGGACAGGCTCGAAGTGCTGATGTTTTCTGTGAACCGGGTTGGTTCACACTCGAAGAGACTGAGGACATATGTAGAGCGGCGATGGAGGGTGGGCTGGACATCAGACTCCACGTAGATGAATTTGTAGATGGGGGCGGTTTGTCTCTGGCAGCGGAGCTCGGTGCAATTTCAGGCGATCATGCGCACTGGAGTGATTCACAGGCGAGAGCCGAAGCAAGTGCTGCAGGAACATTGCAATGTTTCCTTCCAGGTACACCATTTTCTATGGGTGAGACGCATTTTCCGCCTGCCAGTGAGTGTGTTGAATTTGAATACCCTTGGTGTGCAGCCACTGATTTCAATCCGAATTGTCAGATTTTGTCCCTTCCCTTCATCGGCAATCTTCTCTCACAGAGAATGGGTGTTGATCCATTGGCAAGTCTAGTGGCAGTTTCACGAAACTCCGGATATGTGACAAAACATGAGATGGGATTGAAACATGGAATGGTAGTAGAAGGAGGGGCCGCTGACCTCAATATATTGGATTCACCTTTCTGGGAGTCTTGGTGTCAGAGACCTGGCATATCTCCCTTTGCTGCCACCATGAAAGGTGGAGACCTAATGCTCCATTGAAAAGATAGCATAGTCCATGGAATAAACTTAACGTAAAATAATAAATAATTCTAACAATAATGATAATTCAAGTGATTGATATGTGGATGGAAACTGCAGTACTTTCGGCCAAGAGTGGCTATGAGGCAAGACTTCGTCGAATGCTCAAGGCTCGTAGCGCCATACGAAGAAATTCCAAAGGTTGTCTCAAGTCGTGGGTAGGTGAGACCAGTGTTGGCAAGGGCACATTCATTATCCAAGCATTGTATGATTCCGAGAATGCGATCGGCCTGGCTTTGAAACTAGTTTTTGAACTCGATGAGAAGGATGGAGGATTGGAATCAGTATTGGAAGGTCCGCCTCTTGTCGGGGTTTTTGAAGTTGAAGCTGAAGATATCATCTAGAACCGAACCCCGTAGGGGCGCATAACGCACATTATGCGCTCTTTGTCTCATCACCGAGCTATTGAACCATTGAAATTCTCAGTGCAATAGGTCCGCAGTACCTCATTAACGGGATAATCAAACGAAATAATCTTGAATTTTTCCTTGTTACCCCTAGGTAGACGGAGATATTTCCCAGAAATGAAAATGAATCATCAAGATAGAGATTGGTGGGCTCGGCCAGAATTGAACTGGCGATCTTTGCCATGTCAAGGCAACGTCATGACCCCTAGACCACGAGCCCGTTGACACAACGACAGTGCGATTCTATTTATCCGAATCGGTGAACAGGTTAGACTCATCCTATGATCTTCGAAATCTTTCCTGTGCAACCATTTTGACTACAGGTCCCAGCAACGCGTTTGCGTCCATTCTTCATAGTGTGCATCTCCGGACCGCTGATGGGCCCGTACGTCTTGCACTTGAGACAGAATCCTTGGTATTCGGCCATCGGTATCACATAGTGGATTGACCATGCGGATATGAACACTCCGCTCCATCCTGCTGCTGAAATTACGATGGTAACTTAATGTAAGTCATTACTAGCAATAGCAAATTATTCTTCTTCAAATAGTATTTCACAAGAAGGTATTTCGATCGATTCCAATTTCACTGTTAAATCTTCATCTTCATCATCTGCAAAATGGAAATCGGAAGACCCACCTCTCCAATTTGTAGTCATATCTTCGATTGCATCAGCGTCTTCAACAGGTATCTCTGAATCTGGATTGAGGCTGTACATTGTTGGGTCAGCGGGCTCTTCCTTGAATCGTTGTGATGGTAGTGGTTCGTCTCTCTCCTCAAGATGTGTACTGGTATGAAAGGTCCCGCATTCGGGGCACCTGAAGCCTCCTGATTGCTGTAAACAGCCACAATTATTGCAAGTACTGAATCCTTCAAAAACGGAGAGGGGATCCATTCAACTCACTCCAGGAACATGCTTTCCTGGGGCGCTTCAATTTCATCACCAGTCTCTTCATCCTCAATGACAACAGTATCATCCTCATCATTGAATTCGATAATCGTTCCAAATATCTCTTCTCCATCAACTTCGATTCCAACCCGAGAGCCTACATCAATGTCTTCACCCTCATCATCCTCTGAGTCATCTTCATCGTCGCTGTCCGAACCTTCCTCATCCTCCGAGTCTTCTTCATCTTCATCGTCGCCAGAGTCGTCATCCTCTTCGTCGCTGTCCGAGTCTTCTTCATCTTCATCGTCGCCAGAGTCGTCATCCTCTTCGTCGCTGTCCGAGTCTTCCTTCTCTTCATCATCATCCGAGTCTTCGTCTCCTGAATCTTCTTTGGAGGTGTCTTCATCTGTAGTATCTGCCTCATCACTAGAATCGCCTTTTGCACGTGCTCTCCATGCTTTCATCAGTACTAGATGGGCATAAAGGCTGCCTACCAGTCCAGCAGTTCCAAGCATAGTCATCAATATTCCATCCCAGTAAAATCCGGCTGGCATGGAGGATGCATCTCCTGAAAGTGGAGTCAATGAGTTACTGCATTCATGTCCTTGTGCCTTATCACATTGAGTTGAGTCGCCATCTGCCACGAGGTTTCCATCTGCATCGATGAACGAATCTCCGGAATGGATGACCATTCCACCTTCACCGCTTACGAATACGCCCAGTCCGTTTGCAATCCACAGCACCATGAACAGGCCAAACAAAGCATGCATTATGGGCCAGAAAATGTCATTCGCTTTCTTGGACATCAACTTCTTCTGAAGGTCGGTGGGGAATTCCTTGTCAGAATCTGCGCTGGCATCCGATTCTTCTACCGAGTCAGATTCCTCTTCGAATTGTTCTCCAAAGGCAGATACCAATTCTTCTATGCTGATGCTGCCATTCTCGTCGAAATCGACTTCTTTCATGACTTCTTCAACATCTTCGTTTGTGATGATACCGCCGCCAAATTCAGTCAATGCCTTTTCAAGTTCTTCATTGTCTATCTGGCCATCGTTATTGACATCCATGTGCTCGAATGCCATTTGAGCATTATATCCAGCATCCTTGAAATTCTTGATCATCCTTCCAAGGGGAGTGTCAGGGACCTCTTCTACAGGCTCGTCGTCAGAGTCGCCATCATCCGAGTCTTCCTCTTCATCGCCAGAATCTTCAGCGGTGTCTTCAGAGTCTTCATCCCCTGAATCTTCGCCGGTGTCTTCAGAGTCTTCATCATCGGCATCATCCGAGTCTTCCTCTTCATCCCCTGAATCTTCAGCGGTGTCTTCAGAGTCTTCATCCCCAGAATCTTCACTGGTGTCTTTATCATCGGCACCATCCGAGTCTTCTTCAGATTCATCATCCGCTCCATCCTCATCTTCAGGACCTACGTGTTTACTAGGCTCATTATCTTGAGGCGCGAAAGTGGATTCCAATTCATTGAGGTCAATCACTCCATCGCCATCTTCGTCCAAGGTCTTGACTAATCGTTCGACTTGGGATTCAGGCAGATCTGCGATATTAAGAGCTAAGAGGCCGGTCTTGAATTCACTCGCCTCGATGACGCCGTCACCATTAGTATCGAATCTTTTGAATAACTCGACTACGGATAATCCAGTTGCCTTCAACCAGTCATCAAGAATCTGGATCACATCATCTGCAACAAAGACAACGCCGCACTGCGTACATGATTTGGAATCTAAAGGCACTAGGGCTCCACATGCGCCACACTCACCAAGGTTGGAATCACTGACGCCGGTGAACGATACTCCACACCCAGAACATTCGGTTGAGTTTACCGGCACCACAGCCCTGCATGCTCCACACTCTGCCATTTCTTCCACATCATCATCATCTGTAGACATGAATATCCCATTGTGTCCACATCCATATTCGTTATAATCATATGTGGATTGGGAATTACATAAAATGCATCTTCAAAGTATATGATATGGCGTCATCGTCAAGAGCCCCCCTCTCCTGAGAAGGCCATGGCTGAGGCTTTGAGTGGCATGGGCCTACTTCCTGATGCCGGCTCTTGTCATCTGTTAGAGGAGGGCTTACATTCTGTTTTTGCTTGGTTGGATAGAGTCAATACTTCTGGTTATCATGCCATGTTGGTCACACGATTGCCCCCTCGCCGATTGCTCGGCAGGGTGGATTTGAACACGGTTGAGACCCTGTGGCTGACAGAACGGCAAGCAGCAAACACAATCAGTCCAAGCCTTGAGAGATTAGCCAGTAAACTGCGAGACAGGATTGAAGAGAAATCTGGCCTCATAATTCTTGATGGGCTTGAGCATCTGATAAGTCAGCATGGCTTTGCAGCCGTTCTTACTTTCTTGAGAGCGATGATAGATGATTTCGGGTCAAGCGGTTGGAGGTTAATCATACCTATTGAGCCAAAGGCATTCATGAGTACTGAACTTTCCAGACTGCGCAGAGAATCCCCAGTTTGGGAGATTCCAGAACCCGAAGAGTTGATTGTCGATGTCGAGAATCAACCGGATGCTCCGGAGGTGAAGGTTGAAGAGATTGAACGCGAAGACACAACCTCTCAGCCAGAATATCTCACTTCTGAGGATGGTTCCGTGCGATTGGTACATCTCACCAAATTGCCGCGTGCTGGATTCAGTGCCGCAGTATTGAGGCGTAGAATATTGGCATGGAGGAGAATGGATCTTGATGTCAGTGAACTTGAGCCTGCAATGAAGTATCAGGACATAGACCGAGCATATGCGCTATATCGAGTGATGGAGGAGAAGGTTCGCACCGCAGTGGAGTTGGATAGGCGAGTTGACTTGCTGATATCCAAAGGTGATATTGCGAATGCTACCTCGTTCAGATTCAGAATCAGACAATTGACTGGATTACAAGAAATCTGGAGATCTTTGGATATCCTACTTGAAGATTAGTCGAGGAATGAGGTCAATTTCTCATCGTCTCCAAAGCCATTGAGGATGTCATATGCCAATTCGGCCATTTCATCACTTAGGCTCCGGTCCCCATCTAAAGGTGCAACAATTCGCCTTACATGGTTGTAGAGCGCGTCGACCCCCACTCCAGGTGCTTCATCTCGATATTCAAGCCCTTCACATGCAATCATTGCTTCACATGCCATGATGTCTGCCAATCGTTGCGATGACTCAAGCAGATGCCATGCCGCAGTTGCAGCCATGCTGACGTGATCCTCTTGATTGGCTGATGTGGACAGGCTGAATGTTGAATGAGGTCTGCTATGGGCCCGCATATCTGCTATGGCAGCAGCAGCAGCATATTGAACAATCATCATCCCAGATTCTAAACCGGAATCGGCAGCCAGAAAAGCTGGGAGCTGACTTCTACTGGCATCGAGCATCGTATCCATTCTTCTTTCACTGATACTCGCTAATTCGAACACTGCTGCATTCATTGCATCTGCTACTAAGCCCAGTATTTCTCCGTGAAAATTTCCTCCACTCACTACCTCGTGAGGTCCAGATACATTTTCATCGGCAAAAATCAACGGATTATCAGTCGCCGAATTCAATTCAATAAATATTACTTCATACAATTTCTGCAGTGCCTCATTTGCCGGCCCATGTACCTGAGGTGCACAGCGGAAGGAATACGGGTCCTGTACCTTGTCACAATCGCTGTGAGAGGCGAGAATTTCAGATTTGGCAAGAGCCCTGCGAATACGGGTTGCAACCAGAGATTGGCCAGAGTGTGGACGCACTTCATGGAGTCTTTCATCCGCAGGTGCTGCCGAAGAATTGGTGGCCTCAATCGATGCGGATAGGACGAGGTCACAGAAAGGAATCAGGTCTCTAAGAACAGCATAGGAAATAGATAGCCAAGCGATAATTTGGCTGGTTCCGTTGATGAGGGATAAGCCCTCTTTGGCAGCGAGCACCAGTGGTTTTAGGTCACAATCTGCGAGAGCTTTGGCAGAAGGCATCAAGTGCCCATCTTCGTCGATGACATCTCCTTCACCAATCACTGTCAATGCCACATGAGCAAGAGGTGCGAGGTCTCCAGATGCTCCTAGGCTGCCTATTCGAGGTACCACGGGAGTTAGTCCGAGATTGAGCATATCCACTAATCTCTGAATGACTTCCACTCTTATTCCACTATGCCCTTTGCAGAGTGAATTGGCTCTTGCAACCATCATCGCCCGAACGGGAACTGCATCCATTGGCTCACCGATGCCACAAGCATGACTGCGAATCAGGTTGACCTGTAATTGACTAAGACTCTCTGCATCTATGTTAGTGCTGCATAATGCACCAAAACCAGTGTTGATGCCGTAGGCGAACTCACCTCTCTCAATGATGCCTTCAACTACAGTTCTGGCTGCAGAAATTCTTGGAAGTGACTCTTCGGCGATCGATACTGTCGCTATTCCCGTAGCGGCAAGAAGCATGGCTTCTGGGCTGAGAGTGTTTCCATCCAACTCAATGTTGACCATGCCGCCACCGCGTTATGTGCTGCGCCCCACTATTGAATACAGTTCCTCAGTCGAATGCTCCGTAAATCAAATCATCAGAGACGAGTTGAGGAAGAGTCACTGAAAGTAGCGGATCCTTCTCCATCGCACTCTTGATTGTTGCTATAGCACCATCATTCCGCGCCCATGAACGTCTGGCAATGCCATTGTTAACATCCCACGAAAGCATCGAATCAAGACGGCGTGTAGCATCCGCAGAACCATCCAAGAATAATCCAAATCCTCCATTGATCACTTCACCCCAGCCTACCCCACCTCCGTTGTGCAGGCTGATCCATGTCGCTCCGCGAAAACCATCTCCAATCACATTGTGAATCGCCATGTCAGCAGTCGTGTTGGAACCATCCTTTATGTTCGCAGTCTCACGATAAGGCGAATCAGTACCAGAGACATCGTGGTGGTCTCTGCCAAGAACGATTCCGCCCTTCATCCTTCCATCTGCAATTGCTTGATTGAAAGCAGAAGCGATATTCTTGCGCCCTTGTTCATCAGCATATAGAATCCTCGCCTGACTTCCGACGACCAGTCGATTAGATGCAGCCTCACTTATCCATCTGATATTATCCAACAATTGTTGCTTGGAATGTTCTGGGGCGTGAACCAGCATCTCATCAAGGACCTCTTTTGCCAAGGAATCTGTCAATTCCAGATCAGCGGGATCCTGAGAGCAGCAGACCCAACGGAATGGCCCAAAACCTAGATCAAAGCATTTTGGACCCATGATATCTTCTACGTAGGAAGGATGGATGAAATCCCCATCTTCATTTATCACTTCAGCACCGGCTCTTGATGCTTCCAAGAGGAAGGCATTGCCATAATCCCAGAAATATGTGCCTCGTTCAACCATGATGCCTATTGCCTTGGCCTGCCTTCGAAGGGAGGATTGAACGGCATCAGCAAAATGGGCTGGGTCATCCACCATCATGCGTTTTGAATCCTCGATATTCATCCCTGCGGGAAAATACCCTCCCTGCCATGGGTTGTGGAGACTAGTCTGGTCACTTCCAAGATCGATTGTCACTTCCCGTTCAACGAGACGTTCCCATAGATCAACGATGTTACCAATGTGCCCGATTGACACCGCTTGACCTTCTTCTTTTGCCTCCAACATCCTATCTATTACAATGTCAATATCTGAATGTGCTTCATTCAACCATCCTTGGTCGATTCGCTTCTCAACAGCTACCGGATTGATTTCTGAAATGACAGCAACACAGCCGGAGATGACCGCTGCCTTGGCTTGTGCTCCAGACATCCCCCCAAGTCCAGATGTGACGAATGTGACTCCTGCGAGGCTTCCATCATTGGGAATCCCTAATTTCATCCGCGCCGCATTCAGTATTGTGATGGTTGTACCATGAACTATGCCTTGTGGTCCGATATACATGTAGGAACCAGCAGTCATTTGTCCATATTGACTGACTCCTAATGCATTGAGCCTTTCATAGTCATCTTGAGAACTATGATTTGGAATGACCATCCCATTGGTGACTACGACTCTTGGAGCATCCTTGTGCGATGGAAACAGGCCCAAAGGATGCCCTGAATACATCACGAGCGTTTGTTCATCCGTCATTTCACTCAGGTACTTCATCACTAGCCGATATTGAATCCAGTTCTGGAATACTGATCCATTTCCACCATAGGTAATCAATTCATGCGGAAATTGTGCTACCGCTGGATCTAGATTGTTCTGTATCATTCCCATTATACTGGCGGCTTGTTCACAATGGTGAGGATAGGCAGACAATGGATATGCTTTCATCTCGTATTCAGTTGGTCTGAATCGATACATGTAGATTCGACCATGATTGTGTAATTCCTCGACAAATTCCATTGCTAACTCCTGATGCCATGGTTCTGGAATATAGCGCAATGCATTGCGAAGAGCCAATTGTTTCTCGGAATCCGATAGAATCTGTCGTCTAGTGGGCGCATGGTCTACGCTCAGGTCTAGGGGACGGCGGGGTGGTAATTCCTTGGGAAGTCCTTCAGCGACATGTAGGCGCAGAGATTCCCACTGCTTGCTCATGAGCATCGGTGAGGGAACGCTCTCTTATCCGTTGCCACGCTCAAACCGGAGAAACGGCAACTGCTTGCACCTTGTATTCAGGGCATCTAGTGTAACTATCAGAAGAGGAACTGAGTACGGTATTCACTCCAGTTTCAGGGAAATGGAAGGTGGTGAAAAGATTCCCCTGTTGTACATCCTTAGTTATCTTCGCAGTCATTTGAATACGGTTCCTTGGACTGGAAAGCCAGACCCTTGAGTCATCTATGATGTCCAAACTTAGTGCATCTTCGGGATGAATCTCAAGATAATCATCAGCATGAAATTCGTTCAATCCAGCTCTTCTGGTCTGGGTTCCTGAGTTGTAATGGAAAAGATTTCGCCCAGTCACTAGAATGAATGGATATTCTTCGCTGGCTTTCTCGGATGGTTCGGCGAATTCTGGCGCTGCAAAATTCCCCAATCCTCTAGAGAATACATCAGAATGCATCACTGTAGTACCCGGATGACCCTTTTCTGGGGCTGGCCACTGAATGGCTTCAACATTCTCAAGTATGTCATAAGAGATACCGGTAAAGTTTGGTGTCAAAGATGCTATTTCATCCCAGATGTCTGAAACCGAATCTGATGCATTGATTTGCTGTCCAAGAACTGCAGCCAACTCGGAAACAATTCTCCAATCTTCTTTGGCATCACCTGGTGGTGGACTGGCCTTGCGAATACGTTGCACTCTTCTTTCACCATTGGTATATGTCCCGTCCGATTCAAGGAACGATGCTGCTGGAAGCACGACATGTGCATATTTTGCTGATTCACACATGAAGATGTCCTGAACTATCAACAAATCCAGTTTGGATAGTGCTTCCTGTACTCGCAGATTGTTAGGGTCAGTCTGGGCAATATCTGAACCGATCATGTACAGAGAACGCATCTTGCCTTCAAACACATTCTCGAGCATTTCTGGGTATGTCAATCCAGGTGTCTCGGGGACATCAACGCCCCAAACCGCTGAGAACTCAGCCCTTCGGTCAGGGTCTGAAACAGATTGATAGTTGGTGAAAACGTTCGGCAGAGCGCCCATGTCGCATGATCCTTGGACGTTGTTCTGCCCCCTGAGTGGATTGATTCCTGTACCCGGTCTTCCTACATTTCCAGTTAGCAGGGCCAGACTTGAGAGCGACATGACTCCTTCAGAACCATGGCTGTGTTCAGTCATCCCCAGTCCATGAACTGACATCGCAGCACCTGCTGCAGCATAGAGATGAGCGGCTGCTTCAAGGGCTGGAATAGGGACAGTGGTCAAACGAGAACAGATTTCGGGAGTCATTAGAGCAACCATTTCCTTGTATGGCTCAAGATTCTCAGTCCTTGTGGTCATCCATTCTTCATCAGCTTGTAATCCATCTCGAAGAATGATATGGGCGAGACCTTGGTAAAGTGCAACATTTGTGCCTGGACGCAACTGCAGATGAATGTCGGCGACCTTTGCTAATTCGGTCTCCTTTGGGTCTGCGACTATCATCCCCATTCCTCTCCTACGGGCCCGCAGTATTCGTGAACCGGTGACTGGGTGCCCATGAATTGGATTACATCCTGAAACCAGCAATAGGTCGGTCGCATCGATATCTGCAAGGCTATTGGTGCCAGCACCTGCACCAAAGACTGTCATCATGCCCTTCACTGTTGCCGAGTGACAGACTCTGGCACAGTTGTCTACATTATTGGTGCCAATGACAGCTCGCATCAGTTTTGAGCCAAGATAATTCAATTCGTTTGTAGAGCGTGAGGAAGTGATAGCGCCAATACAATCTGGTCCAGATTCGTTTTTGAAGCGCTTCCAACTTTCGGCGATGTGAGTATATACTTCATCCCAAGTAGTTTCACGAAAATCTTCATCGATGGAATCTCTGATCAATGGTTTGGTCAACCGGTCTTGGTGGTGAACGTATGCGGAAGCAAAGCGTCCTTTGACACAGGAATGTCCCTGATTTACCGGTGAGTTTGCGACTGGCTTCATAGAAACGAGTTTACCGCCTTTCACTCCTGCATCGAATTGGCACCCAACTCCACAGAAAGCGCAAGTTGTACGAACCCAAGTATCTGCAACTCCATGTGCACGCTCCACCTTGTCCTCCAAGGCCGCCACTGGGCACTCATTTACACAAGCGCCACAGGAAACACAGTTGGAATCCATGAACGGAACGTCAGCACCTGCGATAATCTTGCTGAAGAAGCCGCGCCCATCGATTGAAAGAGCGTGAGTCACTTGAATATCGTCACAAGTACGGATGCAACGAGAACAGACGATACACTTGGTAGGATCGAATGAGAAGAAAGGGTTTGACTCATCAATCGGCATTCCTTCACAAGCAGGAGTATTGTCGTATCTGACTTCGCGCAATCCTACCTGGGAAGCAACATCCTGTAGTTCACAATCTCCATTTGCGGTGCAGGTAAGACAATCCAATGGATGTTCACTGACATATAATTCCGTAATACCTCTGCGCAGTTGCCATAATCTATCAGAATTAGTGGCGACACTCATCCCTGGACTTGCAGGGGTGGTACAGGATGAAGGAGTTCCACGTATTCCATCAATCTCTACCACGCACATTCTACATGAGCCAAAAGCGTCTAGGCGTGCAGAATCGCAAAGACTGGGAATGTCAATTCCATTATTTCTGGCGACTTGCATGATGGTCTGACCACTATCACCTATGACCACAGTATCATCAATGGTCATTGAGAACGTAGTGTCATTCATTCTAGTCACTCCTAAATGATGACGGCCATTTCTGCATGGTGGAACGAACCGGCATCATCGCCAGCCCACCGAGGGCACATAGCGATGTTGAACTCATGACATCATCAAGGTCATCAAGTAACTGACGGTCCCCAACCTTTTCTTCTGGGGTGCCAATTCTTCTGAGTAATTCCAACGCCCGTTGGGTGCCGATTCGACAGGGAGTGCACTTCCCACAACTCTCATCACGGAAGAATTCCATCCACCCAATGGCTTCAGAGCGTGGGTCGAAATCACCGTCGTAACAAACGAAACCTCCATGCCCTAACAAACCTCCAGATTCACTCAAGCCTTCAAAGGATAATTCTACTGAATCCAATTCATCGATGCTGAACACTCCTCCTAGTGGGCCGCCAGCCTGAATCGCTACAACACCCTCAATGTCAGAATGCTGTCTGATCATATCAGCAACTGTTCCACCAAATGGAATTTCAACGCATACCGGTTCATTGACAGCACCCCCAATTTGGGCAACTACTGTTCCTTTACTGCGCTCAGTCCCCAGTGAACCGTAGAGTTCACCTCCTTCGCGCATTATTGCGGCGACAAGAGCGAAAGTCAGCACATTGTTGACCACAGTTGGATGCCCATAGAGTCCTGACTGAGTAGGGTATGGGGGTCGTGCTCTGACCTCACCACGTCGCCCCTCCAGACTTTCCAGTAGCGCAGTCTCTTCACCACAAACATAGGAGCCTGCACCAAGTGCTATGGAAATATCGAAATGTTCACCCAAGATGCCTTCCTCGCGAGCGTTCTGAAGGGCAGATTCCAGAATAATTTCAGCATTCGGATATTCACTGCGAAGATACACCCATCCATATCTTGCGCCGATTGCTTCAGCACAGATGACCATCCCCTCAATCAACGTATGCGGGTCACCTTCGATAATCATCCGGTCGATGTAGGTTCCAGCATCTCCTTCGTCAGCATTAGCCACCACGTACTTCACATCATTTTCCTCAGTTGCTGCGGAGGCCCATTTGAAATGTGTAGGGAAGCCTGCACCACCACGTCCTCTCAATCCTGCCTTTTTGAGTTCAGCAAGAATTCCTTGTGAACCGACCTCCTTGGCTGTGGTGAGACCAGAATAAGAGCCACGAGATCGCAGCCCCTCTATATCGAGTGGATTGACTTCTCCCAGATTCGCCATAGCGAAGCGCTGTTGGACAGCGAATGCAGGCAATTCGGAGATTTTTCCTAATGATTTACTATGCATAGAGGCATCTCCCGCCTCAAGCAGGGATAGAATCTCCAACAATTCTTCAGAAGTGAGGGGTCCGAACGCATGTCTTTCGTTATCAATATCTAATTCCAGCATCGGCTCAAGATTGAAGATGCCACGACTCCCAGTTCTAATGAGTGCTGAATCTACTTGCGCATTCTGCAGAAACTGGACAGCAATATCTTCACTACCCTTGTCTATACTGATGCTATCCTGACTGATGAAGAACTGCCTACCACTGCCAGTTCTAGAAACAGGAATACCGCGCACACTCTCATCCCGTACCACCGCAGGCCCAGTTGCGCAAAGTCCAGCGCAGTGTAATGAACCAACAATCTCTCCTGCTGATTCCAGTTTGGAGATTATCGTATCCGCACCGCGTGCGCGACATGCTTCTCCCGTGCATACCCTGACAGTTGAGTCCTCAGGCCTGAGTTCGGAATAGTATCCCATTGCACCTTTTACCTTGGCTGGGGTAGTACCGGTGATTGAAGCGATCTCAGCAATCCTCTCAGTACTCGGCTCCCCCTTGGTACGAACCTCCTCTTTGAGCAGGTCGAGAAGTTCATGCCCTGGTCGAGCAGGGTCCCAATCATTCGTAACTGGATTAATCTTTTCACCCCTAAACTATGTTCTCAGGGTTTCCGTGGATGGTCGCCTTTGTCAATGTTCTTCAGAATAATGATTTCATTCCCCAACACTATCATCCTGCGGCAATAGATAGGATACAGTACTGTTGTTTCTAGTGAAACCATACAACGCTATCCCTGCTTGTCTAGCCAAATCAACCGCCATGCTGCTGGCAGCTCCAATGGCGACGATAGCGGGAATTTCAGCAGCAATTGCTTTGAGCACCAATTCTGAACCAATCCTGCCTGATAGACAGAGGATTGTATTTGGAAATTGAATATCAAGGTATATTCCAGCACCTACCACTTTGTCAACGCAGTTGTGTCGTCCAATATCCTCTCTGACTACAAGATTTTCACCCCCAGAGGTGAATAATCCCGCTGCGTGAATCCCCCCGGTTGAAGTGAATGCTGACTGTACTTCCAGCATTTTTTCGGGCAATTCTAGCAACAGGGTGCTCTCAATCTCTATCCCTCTAATTGAACATTCATGTACTCTGGCCAATAGATCTGAGAAATCTTGCCGGCCACAGATGCCACATGCAGAACCATTTCTGATTCTCCCTCTTGGCGTTATGTCGAAACCTCCGCCTTGTGGTAGTAATACCGTTGCCATATCATCAGAAAGTGTGATTTCTATTTCCGAAATCGTGCAACCCTTCAGTACTCCTTCACTGACCAGCAATCCGGTGACCAATTCCTTATCCGCCCCCGGAGTACGCAAGATGCTTACCCATCGGAATAGCCCCTCTTCATTCTTGAGGTCGATGCTCAAAGGTCTTTCAGAAGCGACAATGTCTTTCTCAAGTACCCATTCGCCATTATTCAAACGATGTACAGCCCGCTTCTCTACATCGCTCATGACAATACCCGAGGGAAGTTGATGAAGAAGATGTTCATAGTTTGGTTTTTTCAATAAGTCACAAATACCGCCTCATGCCCCCCTAGGGGCATGGGCGCCACTACGCGTTTTTCCATTCTGCTGGCCTCACTGTTATTCTTGGCCATCATTTCTCCATTGGCGGCTACTGGCGACGAACTTCTAGATAATGGAATCAGTGAGAGTGTATCGTATTCAGATAGTTCTGGGGAACTGCCTCCTGGCTGGACACACCGTCCTATAGTCGAGGTTTTCACCAGCCTATCTTGCCCTCCTTGCATGGCTAATAGCGAACCACAGGTCATTGCAATGCAGAAGATGTTGGAAGAGGACCCCTCTGCTCCTTTCACAGTGGTGACTTTCCACCAGACCAATGGTGGGGCTGGTGATGACCCAACAAGCAATCAAGAGGCTAAGGACAGGTACAATCACTACAGTCCAGTAGGAACTCCTGATGGCGAGATAGATGGCGGATATATTCAGAGTCAGGAACTTTATTCTTCGATCGAAGAGGCTGCACAAAGGGATGTGCGCCCAACTTCATTACACGTGTTCCAAGCATTCTCTGGAGATGGAACCTTCACTATTACAGCAAATCTAACCTATTTGGGAGATGACTGGAGCCCAGACCCTACTGACCCAACCGGTTCTTTCAACGATTTGGTTGACGGCGATGTTCTCAATTATGAATTGCATCTTTTCATCATCGAACACGATGTGTTTGCTTATTCATCTGAGGAAGGTCATGAGGTAGTCACGCCAATGGTATTCCGAGGCAATGCTGGCAGTCCCAGTACAGGCTCTCTACAAGCGGATGAAAGCATTACCATCAAGGCAGACTGGGCCATTCCAACAGAGATTGAACATCCCTCCAGCCATGCTACTCCAGGAGTCCATCCAATGGACCCGATGGTGATTCCAGGAAACATTGAGGTCGTTGCAGTTGTCTATGATACGGATGACGAGGCTAAGAGCTCCTCTCCTAATCCGAAACAGGGATTGCCTCGAGCCATTAATTCAGCAACCCCAAAATCAACTGCATATGATTTGGAAAATACATTACCTGATGTCGTTGACATCAAAGAAGTAAGTGATTCTGGAGATGCTAACATCAAGGTCTTCTTTGATGATGAGGATGGAATAGGCACAGCCCATATCTTCTATAATTTCGTATCCGAGAATCATACTTCGAGTGAATGGATGAGTAAGGAGATGACTGTCTCAGGAAGTGAGATATGCGATGATGAGGGTGTTTGTTACGCATATGGAGACGCAGTTGGAGATGCTGCCATAGAGGTCCCAGAGGGATTGCCACTATTCTATCAGGTTGCATTTGTGGATGGTCAGAATAATTACAATCAATCTACAGTAATGGCCTTTGCTGGCGGAGAACCAATTGTTGCGGTTGACGAGGGTGGAATTTCACTTCTTGTATGGTCAACTATGATATTCATTGCATTACTCAGCATTTCTGGATTCACCATATGGGCACGCCAACCGTATGCTGGTTCATATTTCGACACTCTCTGATGAGGCCTATTGATGTCCGATTCCGAGCCTCTTGATGCTGAAGAAGTTCATCAGCATACGAATTGGGACATGCTTGTAGCACGCAGCAAGGAGAATTGGCGATTACTATCCCTATCCATTGCGATGCTACTCATCATCTCAGTCATAGGCTGGGGGATGTTTGGAGCAGAAGGAAATGAAATAGCTCCGGATTTCACCGCACAGTGGGTAGGTGGAGAGGAGTTTGAACTGAAGGATTACAGGGGTAAGATTGTGGTTCTGGACATCATGTCTTCAACATGTGCGCCATGCAAAGATATTGCAGAGGATGTTTTGACACCGATTTATGAACAACGCAAGGATGACGATTCGGTACTGATCATTTCCGTCAGCGTTGAGGATACAGAGGAGAGTCTGCGCCAGTATGCAGAGGATTCAGGATACGAATGGCCTCACGCACTCGATATCAACTCAACAGTTTTCAAGAATTATGATGCTATGCAGATTCCCAAAGTTCTGGTGATTGATGATGAAGGTAGAATTGTCTTCCATGAACAGAGCAACAGCATTCCCAAGGAAGATGTTGATGAGGCCATCGATGCAGCCAAGAGTGGTTCTGCTAGCGTAGTAAGCCTGAAGGAGAGTTCTATTTTCTTCATGGCAATAGGGGCTGGTTTTCTCTCTTTCTTCTCACCATGTAGTTTTCCCTTGCTACCAGGATATGTCTCATTCTATCTTGCCCGCAAGAAGGATGTTGATGGTGGAATCTCTGAAAAGACCATTCGCAAGGCATTACCAGCCGGTTTGGCTGCTGCCGCAGGAATCCTCAGTGTATTTCTCGCCATAGCTCTCATCGCCTTGCTGTTCAGTCAAGCGATCAAAGCCTATGTGCCTCTGTTGATACCAATTACTGGCGCTATAATTCTCGTGATGGGGCTGATTATGCTGCTCGAATATGATTATTCTTGGTTCAGTCGACCATTGAAGGACAATAGTAACAAAGTGATTACGATGATTTCTCCAGTGGTTGTGATTCCAGCAACAGCAGTAATGCGGGTGCTGAAGAGGGACAAGGATTTCAATTTCAAGAGTGAATTGCAAGGTGAGGGCCTATGGGGTCAATTCGGGTATGGGGTTGGCTATGGAGCAGCCTCTGCTGGATGTACAGCTCCTATCTTCATAGCATTGTTATTTGCAAGTATGGAATACAGTTTCCTTGGAGCAGCATTCATTTTCGGTTTGTATGCATTTTCCACAGCAGCACTGATGGTTTCGTTCACTGTATTAGTGGCAGCATCCCAGAATACATTGGTCAATCGGATGAAGGCCAGCACTGGTCTGATCAAACAGATTGGAGGCGTAGTGTTGTTGCTTGTTGGAGGGTACCTGATGTATGAG
>JASMHR010000026.1 GCA_030750665.1 Candidatus Poseidoniaceae archaeon | reverse complement strand
GAATCGCGCCACCAAGTAATAATCCACTTGCATGTTCCCCTTCATGTGTCTCTTCATCATGTGAATGACTTGTTATGATTGTTTCAATTTCTTCAAGTCCCGTTGAGGCGCTAATTTCTCCGTTTTCTACTTCCTCAATAACATGAATGACAGATTGTGAAATTGACTCTTCATCATTACCTTCTTCTGAGTGTTCGCCTACTGAGTGATCATCATGGCCGCCAACCAGCTCCTCAATTTCTTCAATCGCTTGAGTTTCATTTATGTCACCATGTTCGACCTCTAGCATAACTAGTGCGATAGACCCAGCGATATTATCATCATCATGCAATTCATAATCATCTTCTGATGCTAATTCATAACCTTCAGGAATTACAACTAATAATGCAGATGCAATAATAATTCCTGCAGCGATTCCTGTGAGCATTTTGAGCCTATTTGGATTATCTTTTATTTTTGAGAAAATGGGCAGCAGTCCACATATTAGAGCAATAAATAATGTGAGCAAAGCATAGGTAATCGGTGCATCTGTCATATTTCCCGGTCTATTAATACATATTTAAAAAATATTATTAATTATTTACCATTCGCAGGATCATGAGTCGTGTACTTTCGTTTAGCACAGACAAAGAATTTGCTAATCAATTAGAACATTATATTGAATTATCAGGGTATAAGAATCGAAGTTTATTCCTGCGAGATGCAAGTATACATTTTGCAGAATCTTTGCAGCGAGGGGAGTTAATATCGATGGCTGACGATACAATAATAGATGGGACTATTGTAATATATTATCAGCATGGTGTTGAAAATAAACTTATGGAGATTCGCCATTCACATGAAATCGAGGTTATTTCGTATCATCATAATTGTTTGACATCAAGTCATACTTGTGTAGATACAATGCAAGTTAAAGGAAAGGCAGTATCATTTAGACAGATGATCAATTATCTGAATAATACAAGAGATGTGGACAAAGTAAATTTCATCGCTGCGCCTATGCGGGAAAAAGGATGCTGTTAATCAAATTAGAACCTTGCAAAGGGTACTGACAGTTCAGCTGCGCAGTTTCTTTCCAGTTAGTTTACGCCAGATCATCTTGACAGGGTCGTAGTATCTATCGGCCACTCTTTCTTTGAGTGGAATGATTGCATTATCAGTAATGTTGATGCCAGCCGGGCAGACATCCGTGCAACATTTTGTTATGTTGCAGTAGCCAATCCCGAAGTCATTCTTCACCTCAGGTATTCGGTCTTCTTGGTCCATAGGATGCATTTCGAAATTAGCCAGTCTGACCAATGTTCTCGGGCCTCCGAATTCATCGAACTTCTCGTATTCCCTGAGTACGTGGCAGGTATCTTGGCAGATGAAGCATTCAATGCACATACGGAACTCCTGAGCCCTCTTCGCCTCGAACTGACTGAACTTCCAATCTGCTTCTTCTGGGCCTTTGATAGGAGCCACTTTTTCTGCCATCTCATAATTCCAGGAGACATCGGTGACCAAGTCTTTGATGTGAGGGAAAGTCCTCATCGGCCTTACAGAGATATTGGTGCCTTCAGGGGTTTCTTCAAGCAGGTCGCTCATCCTTGTCATGCACATCAAACGTGGTTTGCCATTGATTTCGGCACTGCATGAACCACATTTTCCTGCCTTGCAGTTCCAACGATTAGAGAGGTCGGCTTCTTGTTTGTATTGGACACTGTGGACACAGTCCAGCAGGACCATTCCTTCATCCAGTTCGAGGTCATAGGAAATGAGTTCACCTTCCCCTTCCTCTCCTCGGAAGATTTCGATAGTGATCTTCTTGCCCATTTCATTCCTCCTCCTCAGGCTTTGATTTTTTGGAGCGGTCCAATAACCTCTCCAGTTCAGCAGGTGGTTGTGGCAGTTCTTCTTGGCGAAGTTTTACTTCACCATTCTCCATCCAAATGACATTTGTGGTATGGCTCCATTTTCCTTTGTCAGGGACAGGATGGTCTTCTCTGGTGTGGCCACCTCTGCTTTCTGTACGCTCCAATGCTGCAATGGTACAGGCTCTTGAAATATCGATCATATTCTTGAGGTCAAGGGCCTGATGCCAGCCACTATTGTACAATGTAGCAGCCCCAGGGCTGGCAGCGACTGAGCGTTCTGTGAAATCATCAAGGTCGCTGAGCGCTTCTTCAAGAATTGGGCCATTGCGGATGATTCCGACCTTTTCCTGCATCATTTCTCGTAATGATTCGTAGACAATGCCGGGGTTCTCCCCTCCCTCTCTGGAGAGCGGTTCCATTATTGCCTTGCATGCGCTTTCAACCGATGCTGAATCAAGAGGAGGCTGTTCCATGGATGCTGCTGCTTTGGCAGCATGCTCGCCCGCTCTCTTGCCGAAGACTATGAGGTCGGATAGCGAGTTTCCGCCCAGCCGGTTTGCTCCATGTAGTCCTGAAGCGACTTCACCGGCAGCATAGAGTCGTGAAATGGTGGTTTCTTGCGTCTCTGCATCGACTCTGATGCCACCCATCACGTAGTGCGCAGTGGGTCCAACCTCCATGGGTTCCTTGGTGATATCAACTCCAGCCAATTCCTTGAACTGATGATGCATTGATGGGAGTTTAGCCTTGATTTCTTCAGGTGAGCGTTGTGAAGCGATATCGAGGTATGCCCCACCATGGGTGGAACCTCTGCCTTCAGCAACTTCTTTGTTGATCGCTTTGGCAACTACATCTCTAGTCAGTAGTTCTGGCGGCCGACGAACTGAGGCGATTTCACCAGCGACGACTTGGCGAACCCATTCGGTGGACTCTTCCTCGGTTTCAGCATGGTCTCCCTTGAACATATCAGGGACATTGTCGAACATGAAGCGCTTACCTTCAGAATTCTTGAGCACTCCTCCTTCACCGCGCACCCCTTCAGTGACTAGGATGCCGCGAACACTGGGGGGCCAGACCATTCCTGTCGGATGGAACTGGACAAATTCCATGTCGATGAGTTCAGCGCCTGCCCAAAGGGCCAGCGCGTGTCCATCACCAGTGTATTCCCAAGAACCTGAACATACTGCCCAGCAACGAGTGATGCCACCGGTAGCGAGAATCGTTGTCTTTGAGGAGAAAGCATGCAATGCTCCATCGACCCTGTTGTATGCCACGCATCCAGTACAGTTTCCGTCGTCATCCTTGAGCAGTTCCCTGACTGTGTATTCCATGAATACATCAACACCCGAGTGAATTCCTTTCTCTTGCAAGGTGCGGATGATCTCCAGACCTGTTGAGTCTCCCACGTGGGCCAGTCGAGGGTAGGTGTGGCCTCCAAAGTTGCGTTGATTAGTCAGGCCCTCCGGTGTTCTGTCAAAGACTGCTCCCCATTGTTCGAGTTCTCTGATTCGGTCAGGTGCTTCCTGAGCGTGAATTTGTGCCATGCGCCAATTGTTGAGATATTTTCCACCCTTCATGGTATCTTTGAAGTGAACCTTCCATCCATCTCTATCATCGGCATTTCCCAATGCTGCTGCTGCTCCACCTTCTGCCATCACAGTATGCGCTTTTCCAAGCAGTGACTTGCAGATGATGGCTGTGTTCGCCCCCTGTCTTGCGGCTTCAATAGCCGCTCGCAGTCCGGCACCACCAGCGCCGATGACGATGACATCATATTCATGGGAGTCATATTTCACCATCTCATAGACCTCCTAGAAGTACGACATCATTCCATACACCGGTGGTGCACATGTAGATGTAAAAATCAGCGAACATGACCCAGAATAATGAGTATATTGCCCATTTATTGTGGTGCCTATTCAAGCCGGTACAGGCTTTCCAACAGGTTTCAGCAGCCTTGCCACCAGTGCCTGCGAATTTGTTTCTGATACCGCCGACCAAGTGTCTGAATGAATGGCAACCAAGGGTGTATCCTGATAGCAGGAAAACATTGAGAGCGAGGACAAGTGTTCCGACGCTGACTCCGAAACTGTGTTCGCTTCCTTTATGGAATTGAGTGGCCATCCAGACATCGTAGGATAGAACGAACAGATATGCCACGGCTAGATACATGAAGTATCGATGGAGATTTTGGAACAGGAACAATCTCCTTTCACCATTGTAGTCACCGAAAGGTGTACTCACAACACATGCAGCAGGATTGGCCAAGAAAGAGCGGTAGTATGCCTTGCGATAGTAGTAGCAGGTGCCGCGGAACCCTGCAGGAATGATGAGGATGAACATCGCTGGACTCATCCAATAGAATGCCTTAGGGACCAGAGAACCCAATCCATCTTCACCCGGAATTATCAATGGACTGAACAGTGGTGAGAGAACGTGGCTGTTCTTGTCTTCAATCGCCATGGTCTGGCCACTCCCCGAGAGTCCAAATTCTGAGAAGAACCAGAAATCAGCTTCCATGAAACCTCGCCAAGATGCATAGATGATCATGACTCCAAGATAGGTCGCCATTGCAAGGGGAGATTTCCACCAAGCATCGATTCTCTCAGTCTTACCAAGCCCACGTGTCATGGGTAGTCGTTTCGCTTCGATACTGTTCGACCCCTATGGGGTCGTTGCATCGCCTCCAGCATTTCATATTATGCCATCGTTCTGCTCATGGTTCAGGCTAGACTTGACCAATCAACTTCAGCTTCGACGAGTTCAACTTCGTCGACATCCATCTGCGCTAATTGTAGTTTACCGGACAGTTCATCGTTCACAGCGTGCCAGTATGAGTATGCTTCAATGACCCATATTCCAGATTCACGAGTTCCGTTTCCACTGCCTTTGACACCGCCGAAGGGCAGGTGTGCCTCTGCACCAGTGGTTGAGTTGTTGATTCCGGTCATTCCAGCCTTGATACCTGATTTGTATCGGTATGCTTCCAATCTGTCATTGGTGTAAATTGCACTAGATAGACCATATGGAGATGCATTTGCCAGATGTAGAGCATGTTCGAAATCACTTGCCTTGACGATGGTGACAACAGGTCCGAAAATCTCATTCTGGAAACAATCCATATCCTCGGTCACATCACTGTAAACGTGGGGCCACATGTAGACTCCCTCTCCTGCGTTTCCAACAAAACCGGGAGGATGATTATCTACGCTTATTCTTCCCTTTCCAAACAATTTCGTTGCCCCATCTGCTTCGCACATCTCAAGATCCTTGAGGAAGTCAGTTGCATATTTCTCAGATAGCATCGGCCCGTAGAGTACCTCTCCATCATGCAGTGAGTCTCCAATGACCGTCGCCTCGACCTTGGCCATGAACCCAGCCATGAATTCGTCGTGGATGTCCTGATGGAGAATCAGGTTTCCAAGGCTGGTACATCGTTGTCCAGCAGTTCCAAAGGCTGCCCAATAGGCTCCTTCGATAGCATTCTCAAGATTGGCGCTTGGCATGACGACGAGGGGATTCTTTCCTCCTAACTCAAGACTGCATGATACCAGATTCCGTCCACACACTTCGCCTATCGACTTGCCGACAGCGGTACTGCCAGTGAATGAAATCTTGTTCACCTTGCCTTCATCAACTGCATCCACGAGATATTGACCTGTACTGCTGCCCTTGCCATGGACAAGATTGATGACACCGTCGGGAAGACCTGCTTGATGCATGATGCGGGCTAGAGCGAATGACAACAGCGGTGCATCCTGAGGAGATTTCCAGACGCAGGTGTTTCCACACATGATTGCAGGGATCATCTTCCAGAACGGGACTGCTGCTGGGAAGTTGCAGGCATTGATTATTCCACACACACCTAGAGGTCTGCGGTAGGTGAAGAGTTCCTTATCTGGAAGTTCGGAATTGACTGTCTGTCCATACAACCGCCGTCCTTCGGATTGGAAGAATAGGCAGGTGTCTATCGCTTCTTGAACCGAACCTGCTGATTCTTTCAAGGTCTTGCCAATCTCACGAGTTTCCAAGCGCACAATCTCATCCTTGTGCTCCATCAGTAAACGGCCCATATTGCCGATGATCTGCCCTCTTGTTGGTGCAGGAGTTGCTGCCCAGGCAGGAAATGCAGAATGTGCAGCATCCAGAGCAGTAGCGACGTCTTCTCGAGTAGAGAGGGGGAACTCTCCAAGAGTATCGGAAAGGTTGGCTGGATTTGATGAGCTAAAGGTCGAGCCATCGCTGGCCTGAGTCAGTTGTCCGCTGATGATGTTCCAGCCACGTATGCATGGAAGTCTTTCGGGATTATCGTTATTCAGGATTTCAAGTCCGGTTTCAAGAACGTGCACCATGAATTCACGAGAGGAATCCACATCATCAATCCTCCCTTTACGGTTTCAGGAATCGAGGCTGTGAAACCTGCGCTTTCAGCCACCCTTTCTTTGGTAGGCGAGCATCACATGTGCAACATCCGGCTGATGACGTGCCAATTCACGGAAACCCGCTCTTTCAGCCAGAAGAGTGACGTCATCGGGGCTGAATCTAGCATGCTCAGAGAAGTGTTGGAACATGTCTTCATCCAAGGGAGTTTCCTCTTCTTTTCGAGCAAGATATTCTGATAATGGATGTCGGCACCAATCATAGATGAAAAGTCGTCCTCCAGGGCGGATTAGACGTGCAGCATTTTCCAATAGGTAAAATGGATTTGGCAATTCGTGAAGTACCATGCTGGAATGGCCGATTTCAAAGGTGCCTTCAATGGAATCTGACCACTCGGGACTCGAGAGGTCGAGGTCATGAACAGTGGCTCCAATACCTTCGCCGGTGGAACGTGCGGTTTCAAGCATGACTGGAACCAATTCTACTGCGTGAAGATCCATCTCAACATCTGGATACTTCGCTTTAATCATGGGCAGCCAACCGCCAGGGCCAGTGCCAAGGTCGATGACTCTGGCATCATGTACCATTGCTGGAGCAATCCAGGTGGTGAAGAAATTCCAGTATTCTTCTGAGAATCTGTTGATTTGAGTTTCGACCATTACATCATGGAACATCTGGAAATCCCGATGGTGTTCCTCAAGGTGCTTCAGGGTGTCCATGTCTTGGCGGTGATAACTAATCATTTAGGGATTGACCCGAACTGATTGTCTATTCAATTACTTCTCAAAACGTTGCTAATCGAGTCAACTAAAATGGTGGTCACCTATCCTTGATAATGGATACTGATTATTGAAGGGGTTTTTGAGCCTCGCTGTTCTCGTAGGTCTGGCAGAGGGTTGTAATGGCTAGTAAAGATGAATCACTCAATCTTAGGGTGGCAAAAGCCATTCCTAGCGATGTTGGTCACGGACGGGCCCGAATTTCAGGTGACAATTCTCTTGGTTTGAAACCCGGTGATATCGTTGAGATTAAGGGTGAGAAGCGCAGCACTGCAGCCATGTATTGGCGAGCAAGGCAAGAAGATTCAGGAATGGATATCGTCAGAGTTGACGGAATTATTCGCAAGAACGCTGGCGTCAGTCTTGGCGACCGAGTGTCGGTTAAGAAGGTGAAAGCCAAGGCATGTTCCAAACTTGTCTTGTCTCCGGTCATGGCTAACAAACAGAAGGTGAAGTTTGGCTCAGGTATCGAGGGTTTTGCGCGTAGAGGATTGAATAAGCGACCAGTCGTAGCGGGAGATCGTATCTTTATTCCAGGAATGACCTTGTTCGCTGAAGCATTGCCTTTCGCAATCTTACAGACGACTCCGAAGGGAATCGTTCAGGTGCACACCGAGACGGATATCATCATCAAGGATGAATCGATAGATGAAGAGGATATGGGGGCATCATCTGGAATCACCTACGAAGATATTGGCGGTATTGGTATTCAGCTGCTAAAGGTTCGTGAGATGATTGAATTACCCCTCAAGCATCCAGAATTGTTTCGTAGACTAGGAATAGATCCCCCAAAGGGTGTTCTGCTGCATGGGCCACCAGGCACTGGAAAGACGATGATTGCAAAGGCGGTAGCCACTGAGACAAATGCCCACTTCACTGCAATCAATGGCCCTGAGGTCATCAGCAAGTACTACGGAGAGTCAGAGAAACAATTGCGTGAGATATTCGATGAGGCAGCCAACAACGCACCGGCAATAGTGTTCCTCGATGAAATCGATTCCATTTGTCCCAAGCGGGAAGATGTCTCAGGTGAGGTTGAGCGTAGAGTCGTTGCCCAGATGTTGACCTTGATGGATGGAATGAAGGGCCGAGACAATGTGATAGTCATTGCTGCCACGAACCGTCGCGACGCCATAGACCCAGCATTGCGAAGACCTGGTAGATTCGACCGTGAAATCGAGATAGGTGTGCCAGACCGTTTTGGGCGCAAGGAGATTATCGATGTTCATACTAGAGGGATGCCGATAAGCGATGATTTCGATGTCGAATGGGTATTGGAGAATTCATACGGATTCGTTGGTGCAGATATTGCTGCACTTGTAAGGGAATCTGCGATGAAGGCATTACGCCGTTATCTTCCTGAGATAGATCTCGACAAGGATACCATCCCTCCTGAGGTCTTGGAGAAGATGGAAGTCAAGATGGAGGATTTCAAACTGGCTATCAGAGAAATCGAGCCTTCAGCATTGAGGGAGATATATGTCGAGATTCCAGAGATACAGTGGGATGAAGTCGGTGGACTTGTGGAGATTAAAGAGAGACTCAAGGAAAGCGTGGAATGGCCTCTAACACGTTCGGACGAATTCAAGCACTTCGGCATCAAACCACCGCGAGGAATCGTTCTATTCGGTGCTCCTGGAACTGGGAAGACATTGTTGGCCAAGGCGATAGCCAATGAGGCCAAGGCCAATTTCATATCTATCAAGGGCCCTGAACTGATTTCCAAGTGGGTTGGAGAATCTGAGCGAGCTATCCGTGAGATTTTCAAGAAGGCCAAGCAGGCTGCGCCTTCCGTGATATTCCTCGATGAATTCGAGAGCATTGCACACATGCGTTCGGGAGGTTCTACCAGCGAAGGGAGCGATGTATCGAACCGTGTGGTCAATCAATTACTAGCCAGTATGGATGGCGTTGAATCGCTGGAAGGAGTCATTGTTGTAGCGGCTACGAATCGGCCTGAGATGATCGACCCCGCTCTATTACGCAGTGGCCGTTTCGAGAGGGTTCTGCATGTTCCACCACCTGATGAAAAAGCAAGGCAAATCATCGCTGAGATCCATACTGAGAACATGCCGGTTGCAAAGACGGTGAATCTGAAGAATGTCTTCAAGGGACTTGATGGATTCACTGGGGCAGATATTGAGGCAGTCTGCCGTGAGGCTGGGTTAATCGCTATGCGAGCAGGCCGAAAATCGGTCACCAAGGCACATTTCGAAGAAGCCGTTTCTAGAGTCAGACCGACGGTCACTCCTGATATGATGGAGTACTACACCAAGATGGAAACCAAGTTGGTAAGTGGACTCTCCAACATCAAGAGAAATCGCGATACCAGCCACGGAATGGAAACTATGTGAGCCGTTTTCACCGATATTCATCCAACAAAGGCTTCATGGTCTTGAGGATTGACCACCCCCCGTAGGGGGGCGGTCATGGTATCCAGTTTCGGTCATGAACTATTAGGTCGTCAAGTGGTTGATTCAGCAGGTGATCGTTTGGGTACTCTGATTGATCTGAAGATTGATGGCTCGACTGGCAATGTTCTCGCCATGTTGGTCAGGCTCGAGGATAACCTTGACCCTACACGTCTTCCGTGGGAGTTGGATGATGAGTATATGCAAGTACCAGTGGAGGAAGTTGACAGGATTGCCACGAGCATCCATTTGAAGCGTTGAGAGGGATGATATTCTCCCGCCCTTAGGGCGGGAACCTTCTAAACGGAACAAAGTCCGTCACAATTTCAGTCCAAGCGTATGGTGGGTGTGTGAAGATGTCAGCAAGAAACCGTAGAATCCGCCGTGGGGCCTTGTTAGTGGGCTTTTTCGGCACTCTGATACTACTTGTCGGTGTTGTTCTCTCTTCATATGTTCAGTCCGGTGACTCTCAGTTATCTGCTTATGATGATGATTGGAACGATATTTCGGCGTTTCGACACGATGTCAACGACATGGGTATTGAGACCAGATCGGTTGTAAGTAGTCCATTGCTTCTGAAGGAGATAGATGATCCTGGAAATGCCACCTTTGTCATCAGTGGGGTTGAGAAGGATGCTTTCACCATGCCCCATTTCGGTGAGTCAGGTTTCATAGAATTCGATGAACCGGATGGTTACAGCACTGCGGAGATTGAGGCAATTGTGGATTTCTACAAGGCTAATGGAACAGTCATTGTGATGGATGATTTTGGTTTTTCAAGCGGCCTTGCAGCGGCTTTTGGATGGGAGTTCAATGGTAATCAGTTGTATGACTCACTCTATGCTCCAACTCTCAACAGGTCATTTGTATGGACCTGTCTGCAGATAGAGCCTTGCGGCATGAGCAACCTGACTGTAGATATTGCTTCACACAAATCACATCCATTGTGGGATGGGTCCCATCCATGTGCTATGGCTGCCGGTGAAGCGATAGTTTCTGAGGAAGGCGCCGGCCTTTGTGCCCACCATCTTGAGGCTGGAATGATTTCCTACAACTCTACTTATCAGATTCTGATGAATGGCCCTACCATCCTTGAGAATGCTACCAAGAGCTCCAAATTGGGTGTTTCCCAGGCGATTGCTTCTACTTCCAAAGATGCTTCCATAGACGTCAATGGAGATGGTGAGGTAATGGTCGGCCAAGAACAAAACGAGGAGACGCCTGACCGTGCTGCCAGTATTGAAGGCAACTTCGTGGTCGCAGTGGAAATATGTGAAAGCCGCTGTGAATCTGCTGGAGAGGGTATTGAGGGGAGAGTCATCTTCGTAGCAGATGGTTCAATTCTCTCAAATGCAATGTATGACTACGAGGGCTACAACAAAGGTGACTACACTGGTGGAAGCACTCCTGCTGTTGAGATGCCTGCCAATGATAATCGCAAATGGGCTCTAGATGTCATTGCTTTGGCTTTGTTGACCGATACCAATGGTTCGTTGGAACCGAGTGAGAACGCTCTGGTCATTTTTGATGAGAGTCGACATTCACAGAATGCATTCCTTGGTGAGTCTTACAACATGATCTATTGGATTCTCGTCTATTTCACCAGTGAATCAATGGCCATGCTGGTATTGTTCGTCGGGCTTTTCATCGCTTTTGAAGCGGTGGTCATCAAGAAGAAGGATCCAGAGCCTTGGCGGCACGTCTTCAGCATCATCTACTATGGATTTGGTGATGCTAGACGATACGGATATTATGCAAAATCAAATAAGATCAAACAGGTATTCCTGTCAAGGGTACGTAACAACAATGGTTTGACTAGAGAAGAATTCGATGCGATGCCGGCATCAGACCTGCAACAGATGATTAACGACCCCGTTCTTGTGAAGTTCGTGTTTGAGAATCGCGATTATTCTCTTGAACAGATGGTCACCATCGTCAAACGAATCAAAGTATGGGGGAAGACCTGAATGTGGACCCGTAAGGCATCTTTCACCTTCGTTGGTGGTATCGCTCTATTGCTTGTGGGAATGATGATATCGAATCATCAATTGATGATTTTCGGTCTGGCACTCATCGCATTCATTACTGTAAATTCTTGGCTTGCTGGGCATGGAGATGTCGAGGTCTCCCGAACTCTTTCTGCAGATAATCTGTACAAAGGAGATGACCTCTATGTTGAATTGGTGGTCACTAATCGTTCATTGCGCAGGACTCAGATGTTGGAGGTCTACGATAACATCCCTCATGAGATGAAGCTTCGTTCAGGCCTCAATTCGATGCGACTCAACCTTGGGCCAGGTGAGACCGCTCGAATCCGCTATTCGATTCGTTGTCCACTGCGTGGACATTTCTCACTCGGTCCAGTCAGTCTGCGTTTCCGCAACACATTCAACCTGTTCATGGAAGAGATGTATATTCCTCACCATTCAGACATGATCATTTTCCCACAGGTCGCTGATATTGAAGAAGCCTACATCAAGAGCAAAACGCCCAAGATGTACACTGGAGCGACCACTCTGAAGAACTCTGGACCTGGAACGGAATTCTACGCATTGCGCGAATATGTTCCTGGGGACCCATTCAAGATGATTAACTGGAAAGCATCAGCCAAGACTGGAGATGGAACACTCATCGTCAATGATACCTGTAGGGATGCAGTGACAGATGTTTACATCCTGTTGGACAGTCGAGATGTAAGTCGTATTGGAACAGTTCTCAAGAATCCATTGGAAAACAATACCATAGCTGCTGCTTCATTGGCCAGTTTCTTCCTCAAACGTCGTGATTCGGTGGCCATGGCGATTTATGATGAGAAACTGTCCTATCTGCAACCAGATACTGGAGACAAGCAGTACTTCAAGATTCTAAGCAGTCTTGCTGGAGTGGCTCCGAAGGGCAATATGCCGTTGCAGGCGGTCACCAATTCGCTGGCACCTCGATTCAGTCGTGGCTCACCAGTGTTCATACTTTCTAGTGCAGAGGGTGATGGAACTGCTCCTCATGCCATACGAGACTTGGTCGGTCGGGGACACGAAGTTGTTCTACTGTCTCCATCAAGTGTTGATTTCGAGCGTCTGGTAAGTCGAATTCCGCGAATGAGTTACGAGGTTCTGAAGATTGAGAGGCAGAACCGGATGACCGCATTGGCTGGTTTTGGAGCAACTGTCATCGATTGGATGCCAGATACGGAATTATCGCAAGCCTTGTTACAGGCAAGAGGATTTTGAGGAGGTGCAATAATGGCTGATGATGTTTCGAGGCAACAGGTCAGTGTCCAGACACTTCATCTCAGGCAATTGCGCAAACGCTGGCAGATAATTGCTCTACAAGTGATCGCAACCACCGCTCTAGTTTGGATGTACATGGAGGTCATCTCAACCTATGTCATCGGTTATCTTGATCATACTCTAGTACTTGATCAACTTGACAAATATCTGGTTGGTGAGACAAGTGGTGAGTATGCTATTCCAATGGCCGATTGGTTGACTGGACTGGGTTCTGATGGAATGGCCCGTGTCTATATGCCGATAACATTGGGAGTATTGCTTGGTGGGGGGATGGCTCTGTTATCCTTCCAACCTCCACAACGACAGCAGCGAATCAAGTTCTGGCTCATTATCGTAATGATCGGATTGTTGGTGGGTAGGTTGTTGTCTTCGTGGTTGTTCGGAATGTTGTTCAGTTGGGAATGGAGGATACCAGACCAAGACGAATTCAATTATCTGATATGGCCGATTTCGATGCTGGCGACATTGATGGTGATGGGATTCTATCTGCTACCTATCATCATGGGCTCTAAGGGAATCTGGGGATTGTCTCGTCGTGGAGTTGCTTGGGCAATCGGTTTCACCTTATTCTTCCTCGCCATTCATGCGATTCTGACTTTCCCAATCATCTACAGCGTACTCGGTAGTGCGGGTGCATATATTCCACAATTCGATGCACAGGTAGGTGAGGCCACTGTATGGGGGCTCATCACTCCTCAACAGGGAAGCCTGATTCTCATTGCCATCTTGATGTTGATTTTCATGGAGAGCGCATTTGGTGTCATTAGATACATGGAATATGCATTCAGGCTACCTGAGTCCTGCAAGAAGGACCCAGAATATGTGCGTCAGATGGAGAATATCCTGAACCATCATCTCTACCACACAGTGTTTTTCCTCGGAATCACTGGAGTATCGACGATGGTCGCTCTTGGTTTCCACACCATTCTTCTCAAAGTAGTGGCTGGAATGACAGGTAGTCAATGGGCCCATCAGGTCTCCGAATCGATTGAGTTGCAATTGACCTATGGATTGGTCATCTCAGCCTTGTTGTTCCTGTTGGTCGTGGCGGCGATGAGATTCGTTGTTCCATGGCAACGCATTTCGGGATTCATCGAGCATATCACCAGCAGACAACGTTCGTGATCATTGTTTCTGGATAAAACGGCCCCATTTCTCGCCTAGCATCAATACTGCAAGTGGTAGTATGCAGATGCTGAATATCCACATGACAGCATCGGGCAGTGGTTCGTTCAGCCACATCCACCTACATGCATAGATGGCAGCAGCGATCAGAGCCAGCACTCCAAGTCTTTCCAGCCACATCGGATGGAGACGTCCATGGTCAGCAGGTGTATCGTTCGACAGATGATCACCTCATATCTCGAGGTCAGACAGGTCGTCTTCAAGTTCAGAGAGGTCATGTTCATCCACCAATGGATTGTTACTGGGGTCTAACTCTTCTCTTCCACGGTGTTCCCATTGAGCATCAATACGTGCTAATTCCTCTTCGACCCAAGCACGTTGGTCGGCTTCACCCGTTGATTCCACCGCTTCGCTTGGAGCAACCATATTCTTGGCAATCAATTCCGTCTCTGGTTGTGGGTCATCTTCAGGTGGTGGCATGTTTTCCCATAATTCCTCAACGCTGTCACCATCTCCACTGACTGAAACCACGACTTCCGTTTCGGGTCGGTCAGCAGGGGCTTGTCCCATTTGAGAAGAGGCGAGTTCCTGTAACGCATCTTCGGCGACCTCCACAGCAGGGGCGCCTCCTGGAACTTCCCACGGAAGTTTTCCACTTTTCTGGAAATCCCATAGTGGACCTTGTGGGTCTTCACCGGTCAAGCCAGTCGCTTCAATCTGTGAGATCAGTTCTTCCAGTACAAGTACGGTTTGTTCTAGGCGAACTGCGGCTCCCGCATCGCGTTGGTCAGATTCTAGATAGATTTCATCCAGCGCCATCTGAATCAGACCACGTGCTTGACGAGCGATGTGTGGTAATGCTTCAGGGCGGTTGCATGATAGCAGTAACTCATCGACTTGCTCGCTTGGTGCTCCAAGTCCACTCAATTGGTCGAGTACCTGACGTAGACGGCGGAGCATGGTCACCGATTGTTCGTAATCCTCCAACATCCTCTCTAGGTCAAGTACAACCTGAGTGACGGTTTCTGCGAGTCGATTCTCCAGGCGTTGTTTGACTGACCAGTTGGTCAATCCTCTGACGGTTCCAGCCGTATGAGGAGATTGTCTCTCTAGAATATCCATGACTTCGTTGGAGAGGAGATATCTGGGAGTGCGTGAGACCTCCTCGACGGTGTATTGAATCAGTTGCAGCCCTCTTTCCACGGCTCTATCCAAGAGAGTCACACTGTAGCCCATGGTTCGAGCATGTTCAAGCCGCTCAAGTACAGGCCCTAACGCCTCAATCCCCATCTCTTCACCCATCAGGGCTCTGGCCAAGGGTTCCTCGGATAATCGCTCGCGAATCTTCTCGGCTTCAGCGATATCAGCAACAGCATCTTCATGCGCATTGGATAGTTCAGAAGCCCTCTTGATCAGGTGTGCTAATTCACCCTCGGTTTGGCCGCGTCTGGCTGCAAGGTCTCCTAATTCTCGTAGTAGGGTCTGTCGTTCACCCATCAGGTCTCGTAACTCTGCCCTCAGATGGTCAGTACGGGTTCGAACCTCTTCTCTTTCACTTAGTGAATCCTGTAGCATCTTGCGAACTTCATGGGCTTCAGCCTCGATATCGACCAATTCATCTCGCGCCCTGTTGAGACGACGTTCCATGTCATCCGTATCTGTTGCAGCGACACGATGTCTATCGCTGAGGCCACTGACTTGATCGCTCAACATTCTAGACCTGCGTTCATTGTCTTCGATATCATTGCGTAGAGTGGTAAGTTGTTCCTCGTGTGATTCTACTTCAGCAGATAGTCTGGCTTCATTCTTGCTCAGTTCCTCGACTTCACGTAGTAATTCCCCTCTAGTACTGGAGTCTCCTAATGCACCAGCCAATTCTGCTGCTCTGTCACTCAGTTGATGTTCTAGAGCAGCGACACGTTTGGAGAGCCTTGCAGCTCTTTCATTGACGGTTTCTGAAGTCTCTTCTGCATCTCTCTTAGCAGACATGGTTTCATCCAGATTCAGGTTGAGGGTCTCGATACGCTCGTGCAACTCGTCACAACGGTCATTGGCCAGCGACAATTCATCCGTCAACTTCTCCTCTCTCATAGAACTCTGTTTGAGGCGTTCAGTCAGACGTGAGACGCTGCGCTGACTTTCATCGAGATCTTTCTCCAAGGCCACTGCTCTTTCTTTGTCATGTCGAGAAACTGGAATCAGAACCGTACTTTCGCTGTCCACTGGTTTCAGACTAGCCTCGCCAGCGACCTTGTGTTCGATCAACTTGACCTGCGCCCGTGTGTAATCCAATCGCTCAAGTCCAGACTCGAATCCCCACATCCTCTCCAATCTTCCACGCAGGGTGCTGAGTCTAGTTTCGCTCTTGGTACGACAAGAAGCCAAGGCTTCCATCGCTCCTGTCAGGGTGAAGTCCTGAAGACCGCCAGCAGTTGCTCCAGGGAGTTCATGTCTTTCGATTCTGTTGAGTGTTGATTCGAATCCGGGGGTAGTCATCGCATGGATTGCTGAAGCGATGTCAGAATTACGAGAACGGAGCGCCACTGGGACTCCAGAATTGAGGATGAGCTCATGTGTTTCACCTGGTCCACTGGTTCTTAGAAATCCATCGACCTCTTCATTGAGTGCACTGCGTAGCATTGTGATGACTTGATCAACACCACTCTTCCCTGTGCGGAGAAGGAATCCCTTTGGAAGAACCTCTGGTGCCACTTGAGCTTCTCCAATCAGATCGACAATGGCTGCAGCATTGGCGATAAGAGCCTGATGATCAGCAGCGAAAGAAGTCCACATCCCGAGGATGCCACGCCCAGCATCTGCCAGCAGTAATACGCCATCTTCCAACCACAAGACCGTCTGAATCATACTGGACAGTTCGAGTGAAACGCGCAATTCATCGATGTTCATCAGACTCTTGGATAACTCCCTCGCCATTTCTTCGGCTTCTGCAGGGAGACTTCCGGCTTCAGCGATGAGCAAACCATCCTCAAATGCAAACGACCCCATCACGGTAGGGCGAAGAGCCAATTCTGTGACGATCATCGTTAGGTCTCTGGCACTCAATTCTGAACTTTCACGGCCAGTGATGCCGAAGGCTGCAAATTCTCTTTGGTCAACGATGGATTGAGGAAGCCTGCGAGCCACGGCTGCAAATTGATTGCGTGTCCATTCTGTTGCGGAGGACCTGAGGCGGCGCTCATGAGATATTCTTCGTAACATCGCAGCAGCAGAGGGGCCGGCAACCACCTCATCCTTTGAATCGGATGAACACAACCATCCGACCACTCTGTTACCACTGATCAGTTGATGGCCGATGGCTTTCTTCGATCTGGCTGCACGCCATGTTATGGCACCATATTCAAATGGCAATTCGGCCATATCAAGTGCCATTTCAAATTCCTTTGGAGTTTTGCCGCTTGGGAGATCGTACATTCATTCACCTCAGATGAGTTCGCTCATGGATGGGCGGAGTCGTTTGACTTCATGGCGCATTCTGCCTATGGCACTTGCTCTGTCGCAGACCATGATCAATGCAGAACCTGCAGCCATCGAAGAGATTCCATAACGGCCACTGTCCCCGGTGACCCATATTTGATCGACTTTGCCCATTCCAGCCTCCTCGCTAAGAGCATCAGATTCTCTTAGAGCCATTGGAACTTCTTCTGCGAAGACCACCGAATCTTGATCAGCAACCAAGCTGGCTCGGAGCCTACCATGTTCATCAACGATTGTGGCTTCTCGGACTCCTGGAATCCGGCTCAGCGAGGCGAGTAATCTGCGTAGCATGTCCACCCTTGGGGCTTGGGAGTTCCAACGGGCTTCTTGAGGTTATTGCATTTGCCGTCCTGAAAGGACGATTTAGAGACCCTATTTGAATCTCCAACTGCAAGTCCCGGATTCGCTAAAACGCGCATCCAATTGGAGAATGCAGATGTTGTCAATTTTCACCCATGCGCGGTGAGACTGAGTTTTGATGAAAACCGCGACTGAAGTCATTCTGAAGAATTCAATTGATAAAAAGAAAATTCAATTAGGAAATTTTGTGATGGATGCCTAGATGCGCTTGCGCCATCCTCAAGCGTGACAGCAGGATGAGGTGGCATGGCCGATGGAATACAGGTACCGAACTGTGACCGTTGTGACAAACCCTCGGTTCTATTCCAGCGATATTCAGGTCGCTCTTTGTGCAATAAGCACCTCATCGATAGTGTTCACAAGCGTTTCGCCAAGGAATTACGAAAGCAGTTGGAGTTACCCAAAAGTGGGGGTGAAACCACGATACTGGTGGCTATCAGTGGTGGAAAAGACTCCGCTCTTCTCCTTGACCGACTGGTTCGTATCCTTGGACCGAGAAAGGATGTCAAACTGGTTGCTGGTTGTGTTGATGAGGGGATAGATGGTTATCGTTCTCCTTCGATGGATTGTGCTCGACAGTTGGCTGAGAATCTAGAGATACCTTTCGAAACCGTTTCTTATCCCGAACTTGGTTTTGAGAGGATGGATACCGTGGTTGATCGCTTGCCAGTAATTCGGCAAAATCATTCTGAGACTAGAGGGATGGCGCCATGTTCATTCTGCGGGGTGTTCAGACGTCAAGGGCTCAATCGTCTGGCCGAGAGGGTTGGAGCAGATGTCATGGCATTAGGGCACAATCTTGACGATATGGCGCAGACGGTATTGATGAATATGCAGAAAGGGGACTTGGAACGAACGTTGAGATTGGCTCCGCATACAGATGCCCCACTCGAGGGTCTCGCACCAAGAATAGTTCCAATGCGTTGGATTCCAGAGCAAGAGGTTCACGCGAGTGCAATGGCACTTGGGCTCTCATTCTTTCACGATGAATGTCCTCATGCACCAGGAGCACTTAGGCAACGCAATAGAGAATTGGTATCGCGACTGGAAGAGGATGTACCCGGTTCAAGGCATGGTCTTGTGCATATGGTGGATGCGGTCAAGGAATTGGAGAAGAAAGCCAAGATGGCAGGAGTTGATGACATCAGGCCCACGTTGCCCACACCATGTCCAATCTGTGGTTCACCAACCAGTGGAGATATCTGTAAGGCCTGTGAGTTCACCGCTATGGTAAATGATGCAGCTCAATGAGCAATCTGTTGAATCAGAGCAGGTTCTCAACCAATTCCGAGATGTCCTGGGGTCTGCCACAGTAGTGACATCGAAGATTCAGAGGTTCTACCGAGACTACCTTCATCCGATGAGGTAGTGGTTCTCTGTCTCCCAGAGATGCGCAGTTTGCAAAGGTGCAATAGACCACGTTGATCACTTCATCTCCAAGATTGATCACTCTCTTTTCCGCAACTGTATAAGCACGGATGATAGCAACACTTGCATTTGGTGCAATCAAGGCCAATCTATCGAGTTCATGTTGAGTCAATTCCCTGTCTTCGACCTTGATGATGTCCTTGCCGCCCATCTTCTTACTGGGAACATTCATCACCATGGAGACTGGAGTGGCCATCTTACCATCAAGTCCCAACATCTTGAGTACGAGTAGAGCCTTGCCTGCTGGGACATGGTCGATGACCGTCCCATTGTTGATGGCAGTCACCCTTCGCATTGAAGTCTCAGGAGCAGACATCACGCCTCACCTCCTATTTTGGCTGGGACTTCCACACCCAGCATTCTACAAAGTAATGCCATCCTTGTGACAACACCGTTGAAAGCCTGTTCGAAATAACGTGCATGACGAGTCTTGTCCACGTCTGGGGATATCTCGTCCACTCGAGGCAAGGGGTGCATCACAATCATTTCTTCTTTGGCATTGTTCAGATTATCCGCAGAAAGTGAGAATGAACCTGCGACCTTCCTGTATTCATCTTCATCTGGGAACCTTTCCTTCTGAATACGAGTCATGTAGATTACATCTGCATCATCGATGTGATTCAGTAAATCTTCACTCTCAAGGATGGTTGCGCC